>JAYULP010000289.1:0-9927 GCA_043763445.1 Polaromonas sp. | reverse complement strand
TTGCAGCCGCAATAAAGCCAGTGAGTAACAGGTCTCGGCGCTTGAATTACACCTCAAGTTGCACATCAATTTTGGTGACGGTGCGGCGCAAGCGAGTCAAACGGCTGCAAGCGCCGACTACCCAAAAAACAAGCAGCGCAGAAAAACCAGACCAGACGAAAGGTGTCAGCGCCATATTGAAGTGCTGAAAGTTCACCGGCGCAACAGATTGCCACGCTCAAACGACCACAAATTTATACGCTTACACGCTTACACGCTTACACGCTCATACGTTTGTGCGTTTGTGCGTTCACACGTCTACACGCTCAGACTACTTAGTGCGCGCATCATGACCTGCGCCGAGCGGGGTGACCACCGCCGGTTGGCGCAACGGCTCGGCGACACCGCACCAACAGTGTGAAGCTGCGAAGTATTATTTTGATAGCATCTAGGGCAACAAACACGCGGGCAAGCAGCGTGAACTGTTTAACATTCGCCTTTGCAGACGCTGTGGGCACAAAAAAACCCCAGTGTCATCACTGACCTGGGGTTTTGGGCGGGGAGCCGTCCTTTTAGGGGGCAGGCTCAGTTTGCTTACTGCGATGCTGCGCTTGCTACGCCAGCGTCAACCGATGCTTCACCCGCTAGCGCGTCCATTTCAGCGGCTTCGGACTCGGCGATAGCGCGGCGCTCTGCGTCGTCCAACTGGTCTTTGGCTTTGCGGGCATCGTGGTAGGCCATACCGGTGCCGGCTGGAATCAAACGGCCCACGATCACGTTTTCTTTCAGACCACGCAACTCGTCGCGCTTGCCCATGATGGCCGCTTCGGTCAGCACCCGGGTGGTTTCCTGGAAGGACGCCGCAGAAATAAACGAGTCAGTTGACAACGACGCTTTGGTGATACCCAGCAACAAGTTGCTGAATGTCGCGGGAATCTTGCCATCGGCGCGCAGCGCGTCGTTCATGTCCAGCATCACAGAGCGCTCGACCTGCTCGCCCGCGATGTAGGCAGACTCGCCAACGTTTTCTACCACCACACGGCGCAGCATCTGACGAACAATCACTTCAATGTGCTTGTCGTTGATTTTCACGCCCTGCAGGCGGTAGACGTCTTGCACTTCATCGACGATGTAGCGGGCCAACTCCTCCATGCCCAGCAAGCGCAAAATGTCCTGCGGGTCAGCCGGGCCGTCCACAATTGACTCGCCCTTGTTCACAACCTGACCTTCGTGCACGAGAATATTTTTCTCTTTTGGCACGAGGTCTTCCCAAACCTTGCCTTCAGGGTCGGTGATTTGCAGGCGAATTTTGCCCTTGGTCTCTTTACCGAACGACACGGTACCGGTCATTTCAGCCAATGTGCCTTTGTCTTTCGGCGTGCGGGCTTCAAACAACTCGGCCACACGCGGCAAACCGCCGGTGATGTCGCGGGTTTTCTGGCCTTCAATTGGGATACGGGCCAGCACCTCGCCGGGGCCCACATCCTGACCATCACGCACCTGAACGAGCGCGCCAATCGGAAAGCCAATCGTCACCGAGTGGTCAGTACCAGGGATTTTGACTTCATTGCCGGTCGCATCAATTAGTTTGACACCAGGCCGAATTACCTTGGTGGCACCGCGGCGCTTCGGGTCAATCACCACCATGGTGGACAGGCCAGTAACGTCGTCCACCTGTTTGGCTACCGTGACGCCTTCTTCCACATTCTCGAATTGCGCTTTGCCCGCAAACTCGGTAATGATGGGACGGGTCAGCGGATCCCAGTTAGCCAAAATCGTACCGGCTTTGATCGGCTGGTCGGCTTTGACGGCCAGAATCGCGCCGTACGGCACCTTGTGGCGCTCGCGCTCGCGGCCGTGCTCGTCATGGATAACAATCTCACCAGACCGCGCAATCACCACCAAGTCAGCCTTGCTGTTGGTCACATAGCGCATTGGCGCATTAAAGCCAATCACGCCATTGGATTTGGACTCGACACTCGAGGCAATTGCTGCGCGCGATGCCGCGCCGCCGATGTGAAAAGTACGCATCGTCAACTGCGTGCCAGGCTCGCCGATCGACTGCGCCGCGATGATGCCCACCGCCTCGCCAATATTGATCAAGCCACCGCGACCGAGGTCACGGCCATAGCACTTGGCGCACAAGCCAAAGCGGGTTTCACAGTTCAATGCGGTCCGCACCTTAACCTCATCGACGCCCGCAATTTCGAGTTCTTCGATCAGGTCTTCGTCCAGCATGGCGCCGGCCTTGGCCAGCACCGCACGGTTTTCAGGATGCAGCACATCTTCCACAGCGGTACGACCCAAAATGCGGTCGCGCAGGGACTCAATGACTTCACCGCCTTCAACAATGGCGCGCATGACCGAGCCATTTTGCGTTCCACAGTCCTGCTCGGTCACGACCAAGTCCTGCACCACATCGCACAAGCGCCGTGTAAGGTAGCCCGAGTTGGCGGTTTTCAGCGCCGTGTCCGCCAGACCTTTTCGCGCACCGTGGGTCGAGATGAAGTACTCCAGCACATTCAGGCCTTCGCGGAAGTTTGCGGTAATCGGCGTCTCAATGATCGAGCCGTCAGGCTTAGCCATCAAACCACGCATACCCGCGACCTGGCGAATCTGAGCAGCAGAGCCACGCGCACCGGAGTCCGCCATCATGTAGATGGAGTTAAACGACTCCTGCTCGACTTCTTTGCCATGACGGTCAATGACACGCTCTTTTGAGAGCTGGGCCATCATTACCTTAGAGACTTCGTCGCCCGACTTACCCCAAATGTCCACCACCTTGTTGTAGCGCTCGCCTGAAGTCACCAAGCCAGAGACATATTGCTGCTCAATTTCTTTGACTTCCTTTTGGGCGCGCGAGATGATGGCGTGCTTTTCATTGGGCACCAGCATGTCGTCGATACAAATCGAAATGCCGGCCCGTGTCGCCAGGCGAAAGCCCGACTGCAGCAGCTTGTCGGCAAACACCACGGTTTCTTTCAAACCGCACTTGCGAAATGAAACATTAATCAGCTTGGAAATTTCCTTTTTCTTCAACGCTTTGTTGATGTTGGAAAAAGGCAACCCTTTTGGCAAGATTTCAGACAGCAGCGCCCGGCCGCCCGTGGTTTCCCACAGCTTGGTCGACGGCACAAACTCACCCGTAGTCTTGTCTTTGGTCCACTCAGTCAGCCGCACGCTGATACGCGCATTCAAGTCCAATTCGTCCGCATCAAAGGCGCGCCGCACTTCGCCGGTGTCCGAGAACACCAAGCCTTCGCCCTTGCCGTTGGTACGGTCGCGGGTGGTGTAGTACAAGCCCAGCACCACGTCTTGGCTCGGGACAATCGACGGCTCGCCGTTAGCCGGAAACAAAATGTTGTTGGACGCCAACATCAAAGTGCGTGCTTCCATTTGCGCTTCCACCGACAGCGGCACGTGAACTGCCATCTGGTCACCGTCAAAGTCGGCGTTAAAGGCCGAGCAAACCAGCGGGTGCAGCTGAATGGCCTTGCCTTCGATCAATATCGGCTCGAACGCCTGAATGCCCAAGCGGTGCAGCGTTGGCGCACGGTTGAGCATCACCGGATGCTCTTTAATGACCTCCTCCAAGATGTCCCACACAACGGGCGTGCCGGTTTCTACTTCCTTTTTAGCAGCTTTGATCGTCGTGGCGATGCCGCGCGACTCCAGCTGAGCGAAGATGAAAGGCTTGAACAACTCCAACGCCATCAACTTTGGCAGGCCGCACTGGTGCAACTTGAGCGTTGGGCCCACGGTAATTACTGAACGGCCAGAATAGTCAACCCGTTTGCCCAGCAAGTTCTGGCGGAAACGACCCGATTTGCCTTTGATCATGTCGGCCAAAGACTTCAAAGCGCGTTTGTTGGCACCGGTCATGGCTTTGCCACGGCGGCCGTTGTCTAGCAACGAATCGACCGCTTCCTGCAGCATGCGCTTTTCATTGCGGGCAATGATCTCTGGCGCCTTGAGTTCCAGCAAACGGCGCAGGCGGCTGTTGCGGTTGATGACGCGACGGTACAAGTCGTTCAGGTCAGAGGTCGCAAAGCGGCCACCGTCTAGTGGCACCAATGGGCGCAGGTCCGGCGGCAACACCGGCAGCACATCCAGCACCATCCAGTGCGGCTTGATACCGGACTTTTTAAAAGCCTCCATCAATTTCAAACGCTTGGCGTTCTTCTTGATCTTGATTTCAGAGCCGGTCAGGTCGTTGCGTAATTTGTCGATTTCGAGGTCAAGGTCTAGCCCTTCGAGCAAGTCCTTGACACCCTCGGCACCCATTTTGGCTACAAACTCATCGCCGTACTCTTTGGTTTTTGCATCAAAATCGTCTTCCGACATGATGCTGAACTTTTTCAGCGGTGTCATGCCAGGGTCAGTAACAACATACGCTTCAAAGTACAGCACACGTTCAATATCGCGCAGCGTCATGTCTAGGACCAAGCCTAAACGTGACGGTAACGACTTCAAAAACCAAATGTGCGCGCAAGGTGCAGCCAAATCAATGTGGCCCATGCGTTCGCGGCGAACCTTGGTTTGCGTGACTTCAACACCACACTTCTCGCAGATCACTCCACGATGCTTGAGGCGTTTGTACTTACCGCACAGGCACTCGTAGTCTTTAATAGGGCCAAAAATTTTGGCACAAAACAAGCCGTCACGTTCAGGCTTGAACGTGCGGTAGTTGATCGTCTCGGGCTTTTTAACTTCGCCAAAGGACCATGAACGGATCTTTTCTGGCGAGGCCATGCCAATCTTGATGGCATCAAAATGCTCATCTGGCGTGAATTGCTTGAACAGGTCGAGTAATGATTTCATGTGTTAAACCCTTTTCTTTCCTGAGTTAGCTACGTTCGAGTTCAATGTCGATACCGAGCGAACGAATTTCCTTGACCAGCACGTTAAACGACTCAGGCATGCCGGCCGTGATGGCGTGCTCGCCCTTGACGATGCTCTCGTACACCTTGGTGCGACCCACCACGTCATCAGACTTGACGGTGAGCATTTCCTGCAGCACATAGGACGCGCCGTAGGCTTCGAGCGCCCAGACTTCCATCTCGCCAAAACGCTGGCCACCGAACTGAGCCTTGCCGCCCAGGGGTTGCTGCGTAACCAGCGAGTACGGTCCGGTCGAGCGGGCATGCATCTTGTCGTCCACCAAGTGGTGCAGCTTCAAAAAGTGCATGTAACCCACTGTTGTAGTGCGCTCAAAGGCATCGCCCGTACGGCCGTCGTACAGCTGCGCTTGGGTGCGTGAGGCGGTCAGGCCTTTCGCTTTCGCCAGCTCATCCGGGTAAGCCAGTTGGAGCATACCCATGATCTCGGCTTCCGACGCACCGTCAAACACCGGCGTGGCAAACGGCACACCTTCTTGTAAGTTACTGGCCATTTCCAGTACGTCGGTGTCGGTCAATTTGCTGAGGTCTTCAGCACGACCGGATTTGTTGTAGACAATATCCAGCAGTGCACGGATTTCGTGCACTTTGGCTTGTGCCTGCAACATGTCGCCTATGCGTCTGCCCAAGCCTTTGGCGGCCCAGCCTAGGTGAACTTCCAGCACCTGCCCGACGTTCATGCGGGATGGCACACCCAGCGGATTCAGCACGATGTCGCACGGCGTACCGTCAGCCATATAGGGCATGTCTTCGACCGGAACGATCTTGGACACTACGCCCTTGTTGCCGTGACGCCCAGCCATCTTGTCGCCTGGCTGCAAGCGGCGCTTGACTGCCAGGTACACCTTGACCATCTTGAGTACGCCCGCCGGTAACTCATCGCCTTGCGTGAGCTTTTTCTTCTTTTCCTCAAAAGACATGTCAAAACTGTGGCGCGTTTGCTCCATCGAGTTTTTAATGCTTTCAAGTTGCGAAGCCACTGCATCGTCCGCGGGACGGATATCAAACCAATGGTACTTTTCGATATCAGCCAAATAGGCCTTGTCTAGCGTCGTGCCCTTCGCGAGCTTTTTCGGGCCGCCGTTGGCAACCTTGCCGGTCAGCAGCTTTTCGATCCGGTCAAACGCATCGGCTTCAACAATGCGCAGCTGGTCGTTTAGGTCCAGGCGGAAGCGCTTGAGTTCGTCGTCAATAATCTGCTGGGCGCGTTTGTCCCGCACGATGCCTTCCCGGGTAAACACTTGCACGTCAATGACCGTGCCTTGGGAGCCTTGACTCACGCGCAGGGACGTGTCTTTCACGTCGCTGGCTTTTTCCCCAAATATGGCGCGCAGCAGTTTTTCCTCTGGTGTCAGCGTGGTTTCGCCCTTTGGCGTGACCTTGCCCACCAGCGTGTCACCCGGCTGGACTTCTGCACCAACATAAATAATGCCAGACTCGTCCAGCCGGTTGAGCTGCTGCTCCGACAGGTTAGGAATATCACGGGTGATTTCTTCTGAACCCAGCTTCGTGTCGCGGGCCATCACGACCAGCTCTTCGATGTGAATCGAGGTGTAGCGGTCTTCGGCCACCACGCGTTCACTGATCAAAATCGAGTCTTCAAAGTTGTAGCCGTTCCATGGCATGAAGCCAATCAGCATGTTCTGCCCGATGGCAATTTCACCCAAGTCGGTCGACGCGCCGTCGGCAATCACGTCACCTTTGGCTAGCTTGTCGCCCATCTTCACAATAGGCCGCTGGTGGATGTTGGTGTTCTGGTTCGAGCGCTGGTACTTGATGAGGTTGTAGATGTCTACGCCGACCTCGCCAGCCAAAGCTTCAGCGTCACTTACGCGCACCACGATACGGGTCGCATCGACATAATCCACGATGCCGCCCCGGGTGGCCGTCACCACTGTGCCAGAGTCAACTGCCGCAACCCGCTCAATACCGGTGCCTACCAGCGGCTTTTCCGGGCGCAGCACGGGCACAGCCTGACGCGACATATTGGCGCCCATCAACGCGCGGTTCGCGTCGTCATGCTCAAGGAAGGGCACCAACGATGCCGCCACCGACACAATCTGCGCTGGCGAGACGTCCATGTACTGAACGCGCTCCGCGCCAACCAGCACCGACTCACCGTTTTCTCGTGCAGACACGAGCTCGCCGGTCAACGTGCCCGCCGCGTCCAATGCAGCATTGGCCTGTGCGATGACGTACTTGCCCTCCTCAATGGCAGACAAATAATCAATCTGGTCGGTAATTTTGCTGTCCGCAACGCGGCGGTATGGAGTTTCAATGAAACCGTACTCGTTCAGGCGTGCGTACAGCGCCAGTGAATTGATCAGACCGATGTTCGGGCCTTCAGGTGTTTCAATCGGGCAGACACGGCCGTAGTGGGTCACATGCACGTCACGCACTTCAAAACCAGCGCGCTCCCGTGTCAAGCCGCCGGGGCCAAGCGCCGATACGCGGCGCTTGTGGGTAATTTCGGCCAGCGGGTTGGTCTGGTCCATGAATTGGGACAGCTGCGATGCACCGAAGAACTCTTTCAACGCAGCCGAAATTGGCTTGCTATTGATCAGGTCGTGCGGCATTAGCGGCTCTTGCTCGGCCTGACCCAAGCGTTCTTTTACGGCCTTTTCAATCCGCGCCAGACCAGTTCGGTACTGATTTTCAGCAAGCTCGCCGACACAGCGCACACGGCGGTTGCCGAGGTGGTCGATGTCATCGACTTCACCATTGCCATTGCGCAAGTCCACAAGAATTTTGACTACAGCCAAAATGTCTTCGTTGGTCATGACCATCGGCCCCGTCGAAGCCTCACGACCAACGCGAGCGTTGAACTTCATACGCCCCACACGCGACAAATCGTAAGTGTCAGGGTTGTAGAACAAGCGCTGGAACAGGGCCTGAACCGCGTCTTCTGTGGGTGGCTCGCCAGGGCGCATCATGCGATAAATGGCTACCCGCGCTGCAAATTCGTCAGCAGTTTCGTCAGACCGCAAGGTCTGAGAAATGTACGAACCCTGGTCCAGCTCGTTGGTATAGAGCACTTGCAGGCTTTGCACGCCAGCGGTACGCAGCTTTTTTAGCAGCACTTCGCTTAACTCGTCGTTAGCTTTGGCAATGATCTCGCCAGTATCCGCATCAACAATATTTTTGGCCACTACACGGCCAATCAAGAAGTCTTCCGGCACGCTGATGCTGCTTGTGGCCGACGTTTCCAATTCACGGGTGTGGCGCACAGTAATACGCTTATCTTTAGCCACCACCACTTTGCCAGTTTTATCGGTAATGTCGAAACGAGCGACTTCGCCGCGCATGCGTTCGGCTACGAAGTCCATCTGCGCGCCGCTGTCCAACAAACGGAAATTGTCGAACACGAAGAAGTTCGCAAGAATCGACTCATGGTTCAAACCAATGGCTTTAAGCAAAATGGTCACTGGCATTTTGCGACGACGGTCCACACGGAAATACAAAATGTCTTTCGGGTCGAACTCGAAATCAAGCCACGAGCCGCGATACGGAATAATGCGCGCCGAGAACAACAGCTTCCCCGAGCTGTGCGTTTTGCCTTTATCGTGTTCAAAAAATACGCCGGGCGAGCGATGTAGCTGAGACACGATTACCCGCTCAGTACCATTGATCACGAAAGAGCCTTTGTCCGTCATGAGTGGCACTTCGCCCATGTAGACCTCTTGCTCTTTGACCTCCTTGACCACCTTGGACTGGGAAGTTGACGACTCGCGGTCATAAATGATGAGCTGGACCTTGGCCCTAACCGCTGAGGCAAAGGTCAGGCCGCGAGTTTGGCATTCACGCACATCAAAGGCCGGCTTGGCCAAGTTGTACTCTAGGAACTTCATCTCCACGAAGCCGTTGTGCGAGACGATAGGAAAGGCGTTTTCAAATGCAGCCTGTAGACCTTCGGCAGTGCGTTTTTGTGGCGCACGGTCTGCTTGTAAAAACGCGGTGTACGCGTCTTTTTGCATTTGGAGAAGATAAGGAACCTGCAAAACACTTTCGCGATTTCCGAAACTTTTTCGGATGCGTTTGCGTTCGGTGAAACTGTAATTAGAAGTTAGGGCCATGAGTTCTCCGCGTCGATGGGCTCTGGCGACTCTCGGGCAGCAATACACCACGTATTTCTGCACCCTTGGTGGTTGGCCACTACCAACCATGGCGGACGGTGGCGCGTTACGCGCCACCCGAACCAAGGCGTTTTCTACAGTCGGGGGACAGAAAACACTGGAAAAAAGACGGTCTCAGTCTTTTTTCCGGTGACTCTGAAATTACACGATTACCGATGTGCTTGCACTGCAGGCGCAAGAGGCCATGAAGCACAAAAGGCTGGAAGCCCCAAAAGAGACTTCCAGCCTTCGCAAACCCAAGCAATTACTTGAGTTCGACTTTCGCACCAGCGTCTTCCAGCTTTTTCTTGGCTGCTTCGGCGTCTGCCTTTGGCAAGCCCTCTTTGACGTTCTTTGGAGCGCCATCGACCAAATCCTTAGCTTCTTTGAGGCCAAGACCAGTCAATTCACGAACGGCCTTGATGACCTGAACCTTTTGCGCGCCAGCTTCGAGCAACACGACATTGAAGTCGGTTTTCTCTTCCACCGCAGCAGCAGCACCGCCACCGCCAGCAGCGGGGGCCGACATAGCTGCAGCGCTAACACCAAACTTCTCTTCGATGGCTTTCACCAAGTCGTTGAGCTCCAAGACCGTCATGCTGTCAAGCGCGGTCAAAAATGCGTCTTTGTCGAATGCCATTTTTTGATTTCCTAAAAAAGTTGGGTAAAAACTACGCCGCTACAGCTTCTGCTGGGGCTTCTTGCGATTCAGGAGCGTCACCACCCCCTTTTTTTGCCGCCAGGGCGCTCAACACAACGGCTGTGCGAGAGATTGGCGACATCAGCAAGCCACAAATCTGGGCCAACAATACTTCCTTAGAAGGAATGCTAGCCAGCTGTTTCACGCCAGCAACGTCCAAAAGCTTTGTGCCAAATGCACCACCGCGAATAACTAATTTGTCGTTAGTCTTAGCAAAGTCCGCCACCACTTTCGCGGC
>JAYULP010000288.1:0-1561 GCA_043763445.1 Polaromonas sp. | reverse complement strand
GCACGCAGCGGCTGCAAAACTGAGCCAGCAACTGCGCCTCGCTGTTTTCACCCTCGTCGAGCCAAACGCCGCCATGCGCTTTGATATAGTTTCGGTTTTACCCGAAATATTCACTTCGTTTTTAACGCAAGGTGTGACACGCCGCGCCTATGACTCTGCTCAGGTGGATGTACGGCTGTGGAATCCGCGCGACTTTTCAGATGGCAACTATCGCCGGGTAGACGATCGCCCGTTCGGTGGTGGCCCCGGCATGGTCATGATGGCGCAGCCTCTGGCACGCTGCGTCGATGCGATCCATGCTGATCGGGAAATTGGGGCGGCTAAAGCGCCGGTTATCTTATTTTCACCAACAGGTCGCACATTAACGCATGCTGCTGTCCAATCGTGGTCGGCAAGCGCCGGCGCTGTGCTGCTGTGCGGGCGCTATGAAGGCCTTGACCAGCGCTTTGTTGACCGCTACGTTACGCATCAAATCAGTCTGGGCGACTTTGTGTTGTCTGGCGGGGAAATCGCAGCTATGGCGTTACTTGATGCCGTGGCGCGGCTGCAGCCAGGTGTCCTCAATGCACAGGGCAGTCATCAGTTCGACAGTTTTAACCCTGCGCTGGATGGCTTGCTGGACTGCCCGCACTTCACGCGGCCCCAAGAGTGGAACGGGCAAAAGGCGCCATCGGTGCTGATGTCCGGCAATCATGCTGACATCAAGCGCTGGCGGCGACAGCAAAGCTTGTTGCTGACACACGGCCAGCGCCCTGAGCTCATTGTCTGCGCGCGCGAGGCTGGAAAACTGACGGTTGCCGACGAAGCATTTTTGCGTAGCTTTGGCACAGACAACCGCGCGCATTGAAGAGGCATAGGTCTGAAATTGCTATACTCAAAGAGTTTTCGATCCTCTGGCGGCCACTGCAACCATTTTTTCATCAGCCTATCTGGCAAGATGTCAATGGATTTGCGGTCCTTAGTGCAGCGCGTGCATGAACGAAAAATAAGACTGATGGATAGTTTATGAATTTGATCGCGATTCTTGAGCAGGAAGAAATTGCTCGCTTAAATAAAACCATTCCGACGTATGCGCCCGGTGACACCGTCATCGTTAGCGTGAACGTGGTGGAAGGAGCCCGTAAACGGTTGCAAGCCTTTGAAGGCGTTGTGATTGCCAAGCGCAACCGCGGTTTGAACTCAAGCTTCATCGTTCGTAAAATCTCCAACGGCGAAGGCGTGGAGCGCACATTTCAAGTCTACAGCCCACTGATCGCCAAGATTGAAGTCAAACGCCGGGGCGATGTGCGCCGCGCTAAGCTGTATTATTTGCGCAGCCGCAGCGGCAAGTCTGCGCGTATCAAGGAAAAACTGGGTGCCCGGGCCGCGTAGTTGGCCCAGCGACTTCAGTGATCTAAAAAACCGCTCCCTTGAGCGGTTTTTTTGTTTGAATCTCCCTTGTCGTGTCGATGAATTAACCCCGTCATGCCACTGCCTAAGTTTGATCCGCGCACAGCCCCGGTCGTCGGTATTGACCGCCATCTCGCGCCGGTAGAGGCCCGCCAGCTCACGCCAGCTGCAC
>JAYULP010000287.1:0-9939 GCA_043763445.1 Polaromonas sp. | reverse complement strand
CCAGAGGAAACCACAAAGACCTGAAGCACCAAGCATGCTATTTCGGCGTGCTTGCACGCAAGTTTTGTCTTGCCAGACGAGTATCAGCTAGTGATGGCGAAATCGTCGCGGCTCGCGCCCTGCGAAACCAGCACGCTAAGCCACTTGGGACTCAGGCCGCGACCACTCCAGGTCTCGCCGTTAGGGCCGCGAAATTTTGCCGCAACAGGCTTGCCTGCGAGTTTTTTAGCGCCGGGCGTGGCCAGCTTTTTTACCGCTGTTGATAACTTGGCTTTGCCGCCGCGTGGACCGCGCTTGACGGTTTGAAGGTCTTTAACAGTAATACCGAAAACTGACATTTTTTCGCGTATTTCATCTACGGTTTTGTCAAAGTCACGCGCCTTGATTTCTGAGGCTTGCTTTTGTAATTGCTCGATCTGGCCTTGAAGCTCCATTAGGTTACTCAAAATAAACTCCTTGTGAAATTAAAAATACCGACACTTCATTATCAATGCGAAAGCTGATTTTGACTGTGTCTGCCTTTGCGGTAGCGATTTATTTGGGCCGCCCTACACTTCGCGTCAAGCTATTGGATTGAAGAACACGGCTGAAGCTGAAAAAAACGCTTCAGCCCACACTACAAATGCGGTTTGGACTTTTCAAGTGCTCAGCGCCAATGTGCAAGGCAGACCCACCCCCATGTGTCACGCAGCCGGTGAGCGGTCGTCCGTTAAAAGACGAGCAATTGCAGCCCGCCAAACAAAAAGAGCGGCGGCCGCAAGCGCGAACAATCCTCCAAGGAGTGTTGCATATAAAGGCTTAAGTCCTTCCGGTTGTGTTGGCACTGAGGGCTGCGCCACGAATTGCGCTCGGGACAAGAATCTCGCGTTTATTTGCGATAAATCAGCCGCCAAACTTAACAACTTCTCGCGCTCACCATCGGTTTTGACTTTTTTGCTGTAGCCAGAAATGACCGATGAAAGTTTCACAACGCTTTCGCTTCCGGTTTTTGCCAAGCGGGTTTGAGCTTCTGCGTCTGCGATCAGGGCTTTGGCGAAAGTCTGTTGTTCAATTTCTCGATCAAGGCGCTTGGTTTGTTCGCGCACATCAATGATCTCGGACTCAGCCGCTACTAACTGCAGCAAGGGAGATAAGAATTTCTCGTTTCCCTTGTTGACATCCACCACTTGCTGCGAGTTTCTTTTGCCCCCCTCAGGATAGTTAGAGACAATATTTTTCAATGCAGCTATTCGCGACTGCGCCTGTTCAATATCAAAACCAAACTTTAATTTTCGCTCCAAAGCCCGATCAGCGTACTGCATATTGTCAGCCGACCACTGAGCTACTTGCTCCCTGATGCCCTCACGAGTAGCTGCTTCCTTGACGTAGGCCCCAAGCCAAGTGGCAATGTCAGTGGCGTCCTTGGGTTCATGCGCCGAATAGCTCAGTCGCACCCCGAGATAGATACGGCCCCCGCGGTCTTGGCCGGTTTGAAGCAGCACATCGGGTACCTCTTTTGCGTCCGCCTTGCTAACTTTGGGCACGGGCTTTTGCCACAGTCCTGAGGTCACCACTTTGACAAGTGCTGCCCGCCTGGCGGCGGTTAAGTCACCCGGCGAGACCACATCAATGTACTGGTTAATGGTGGTGGCGTCGTTGGCCAATTCGGTAAACCGCTTGTATTCGGCCGTGCCCATCTCCATGCTCAATACGCCTTCGGCTCTGTAGCGCAACAACGGCCCAAAGCCCAGAGCGGCGCCTAGCGCCAAGCCCAACACCGTCGCACCCAACAAAATAGTCAACGTTTTTTTTGTCTGCATTAAATCTACTTTCAAAATCAGCAGCTACTTATTGGAGCCAGAGAACAAAAAGACGAGTCTGCCAGCAGTTGCTCTGCACACACATACCCGTCGACGCACTGCGTCAGTATTTTTTTAATTGCAACGTCGTCGTTTTCGACTGCTGCGCGGCGCAGCTCCAAGAGCGATTCGCAGAGTTCAGGCCAAGCAATAAATTTTTCACGGGCCTTCATAATGCGTCGATGCGCTGTAGGCTCTGGATTGTCGCCAATAAGCAACTCCTCATAGAGCTTTTCACCCGGCCGTAGGCCCGTGATTTGCAGCGCAATATCGCCGTCTGGATGTGCCTCGTCACGAACTGAAAAACCGGAAAGTTTGATCATTCGGTGGGCCAGATCCACTATTTTTACCGGCTGGCCCATGTCTAGGACGAACACATCGCCCGCACGGGCCATTGCCCCGGCTTGCAGCACCAGCTGCGCAGCCTCTGGAATCGTCATGAAATACCGGGTGACCTCTGCGTGTGTGACGGTTAACGGGCCGCCTGCAAGAAGTTGTTTGCGAAACAACGGCACCACACTGCCGCTGCTGCCTAGGACATTGCCAAAGCGCACCATAGAAAACACAGTGTGGTTGGGCACATGTGGAGTTTGGGATCCATCTGGCAGACTAAAGCGAACCGAGCGGTTTGAGGCCAGTGCTTGCAACACCAACTCGGCCATGCGTTTGGTGGCCCCCATCACATTGGTTGGCCTGACGGCCTTGTCAGTAGATATCAATACAAATTGGACAGCACCGCACTCCATTGCTGCACGCGCAATATTGAGCGTGCCAAACACATTGTTTATTACGCCTTCTGACGGGTTGCACTCCACCAGCGGTACATGCTTGTAAGCTGCGGCGTGGTACACGACGCAAGGCTTGTAGAGTTGGCAAATTTCTTTCAATCGAACGAAGTTCCCGACACTGCCCAACAACGGCGTAATCAGCACCGACAACGAAAACTCAACGACCAAGCCTTCTAACTCGCGGTGTATGGAGTACAAACCAAATTCGTTGTGGTCCACCAGTATCAGTTGGGCGGGCCGCTCTTTGAGTATTTGCCGGCACAATTCACCGCCAATACTGCCCCCGGCGCCGGTCACCAGTACGGCCTTGCCAGCTAAAGCATTACTCAACAAAGTTGAGTCGGGCAACACCGCTTCGCGCCCTAAAAGGTCTTCAACATCAAGCTCTTGAAAGTCCTGAATCGACACGCAACCTGACGCTAGGTCGCCCATTCCCGGCAGGGTACGTACATGCACTGGCAACGCCCGTAGCCGATCAATGATTTCATTGCGGCGAGCGCGTGTCAACGACGGTATGGCCAACAAAATGTCGGTGATACCTAACCGTGCTACAGCGTCAGGCATGTCATCCGTTTGCAAGATATCGACGCCGTTAATGCTGCGGCCCACTTTGGCGGCGTCGTCATCAACAAAACCTAGCAGCACAAACCGACGCCCTACGCCCAAGGCTGATGCGGTCTGAACCCCAGCCTCACCCGCGCCATAGATCAGCAAGCGCCCTTCGGTGTGGCGGGCCTTGCTGGACCAGCCGGCTAACCAAAACCGGGCCACTGCGCGGCTGGCGCCCACCAACAGCAGAAAAATCAAAGGCTGAATCAACCCCACTGTGCGCGGCACGCCGTCCCAGCGCGCCAACAAAAGGACGCCAAAAAACACAGCGGTATACAACGCCACGGCCTTAGCGGTGCTGGCCAACGCAGCCATGCCGGTGTAGCGAAAAATAGCCCGATACAACCCAAAACGCATGAAGATGGGCACCGCCATTAGCGGCGCAAGCAGATACACCCACCCTTGTTGCGCTACCGGCGGGCCTACCTGGTCTTGACGTAAATAAATGGCGGCCCAGACGGCCAGCACCGACAGTGCCACATCCAGCGCGACAACCAGCACTTGCTTGACCACCAAAGACAAGGCCAATATCGGGGTAACAGCGCGAGATAAAGGCATGAATTTCTTGTAAAAATCTAACAACCGGCCTGGCGCTCAATGCGACACGTCGTCACGGCGCACCACTTTAACAAAGGTCATCCAAATCACCCGCACATCCAACAGGGTGGAGCGGTGCTGCAGATAGTAGGCATCCAACGCCACTTTTTGGGGAATCGGCAGCTCGTCGCGCCCATTGACCTGCGCCCAACCCGTCAAGCCGGGCAGCATGAGGTGAACATTGAGGCCGGTGCGCAGCGCAATCAAATCAGCCTGGTTAAACAGCGCCGGCCGTGGGCCAACAAAGCTCATGTCACCCGTCCAAATGCTCCACAGCTGTGGCAGTTCGTCCAAGCTGCTTTTACGCAAAAAACCGCCGATTGGGGTGAGGTGTGCTTTCGGATTGACCAGCAAATGCGTAGCTACAGCGGGTGTGCCCACGCGCATGCTGCGGAACTTAGGCATTTTAAAAATCCGGTTGTAGCGTCCCACCCGGTCTGACCAGTACAAGGCAGGCCCCGGAGAGGTCAAACGCACTAGCAGCGCCACCAGCACGATGGGAACGGCTAAAACCACAGCTGCGGCCACCGCCAACAGCACATCAAATACTCGTTTGCAATACATACTTTTTAGATTCATCGGCAAACGGCTAAAAATTAATGGTAACTGACGGCAATCAGTAGTAATTGATGGTAACTTACAGTTGCTCCTGTTGCTCTACGCTGACTTCAGCGTAGCAAGCTAGGCGACAGACAATATTAAAGCGCTTACTACGCTTATTACACTTTTGACACTTTTTAATACTTTAATATTAAAACTCACAGGTCACAGTTCGCGCATCACGGCCTAACTGTGGATTTTACCTTGCGGTAAAGCAAGGCTCTAGTTGAGCAGGCGCACCGTTAATCACGGGGGACGTACCTGCTCCATACCCGAAGCTACAGCCGTAAAAAACCTTTGGCGGCTCGGTGCAAGCCTTCGTCTAGTGACGCGGGCGGCGTCCAGCCTAACAAGCGGTTGGTTTTTTCGATATCTACTTGTAGTGAGGCGCACAGGCGCTGAGCCACGCCGGGTTTGCCAATAACGGTTGCCGCGAGCTTTAGCGCGCTCGCCGGCACAGGAATTAATCGTGCGGGGCAACCGAGCGCGCGGCCCATGCGGCGCAATAATTCAGTGGTGGAGACGTCCTGCCCGTCAGAGACTAAAAAGGTCTGATGGGCCGCAGCGGGATGAGCGATGACAGTCGCAATCAAGTCAACCAAGTTATCTAGCCCCACCAGGCTACGCTGGTTATAAATTGCGCCAAATGGCAGCGGCAGGCCACGCTGGAGCCACCGCATCATGGCGGCAAAATTGGCTTTCACGCCAGGCCCGTACACCAGCGGCGGGCGGATGATGACCAGCTCCATTGCACGCTGCTCCGCCAAACCATGTAAACCCTGCTCTGCCTCCCACTTTGAAACGCCGTAAGCGTCAACAGGCGCGGGCACATCGTGCGGCGTAAACGGCTGTCCAAGGTGCGTTGCCTCGCCGTTGACTTTGACGGAGCTGACCAACACAAAACGCCGCACACCGGCAGCAGCTGCTTGCCGGGCTAGGCTCAAGTGCCCTGCACATTGACCCGGCGAAACTCAGCGAGCGGCTCGCTTGAGGCATCCATCATCACATGTACCCGGGCTGCGGCGTGAACCACGACTGACACGCCAGCAAGCGCAGCAGACCAGTCAGTAGTGAGCGACAAGTCCGCCACCTGCCTGGGGATCACGTTGGCGGGCCAAGTGCAAGCATTGCTGCGGACCGCTACGGCCACGGGTCGCAACTGATCATCGGCAGCCAAGCGCCGCACCACAGCGGCGCCAACAAAACCGGTAGCTCCTGTTACCAAAATCACAACTCAAGCCTTGGAAAGAGATTTACGCTTTGCGCCAGACTTTTCGGTTCACAAAATCCGTGTAGCTCAAAATGATCCGCAGAACCTTGTCCGACACGTTGTCAGGCGCGTAGTCACGCACCAAGTGCAAGGCGCGGTGCTGCCCGCGTGGCTGTGTCGCGAGTACATCAAGGCCTTGCAAAACGCGGTCAACGTCCATGCCCACAAACATAACAGCCGCTTCCTCAAAGCCTTCTGGCCGCTCATGCACCTCGCGCAAGTTCAGCGCCGGAAAGTTAAGGATTGAAGACTCCTCTGTGATGGTGCCGCTGTCTGACAGCACAGCACGCGCGCCGGTTTGAAGCCGCACGTAGTCAAGAAAACCGAAGGGTTTGTGGAACTGCACCAACGGGTCAGCGGTAAGCCCCAAAGCCTCCATTCGTTTGCGTGTCCGGGGGTGCGTAGACACAATAACCGGCAAGCCAAACCGCTGTGCCAGGGCGTTTAGCACCTGAAACAAACGCTGCAAATTTTCAGGCGCATCAACATTTTCTTCCCGGTGCGAGCTGACCAAAAAATACTGCAGCTCGACCAGCCCAAGCGTTTGCAGAACTACGCAGGCCTGAACACCAGCGCGGTAGTACTCAATTACCTCGCGCATCGGGCTTCCGGTCTTGATGATCTGGTCGGCGGGCAAGCCCTCACGCAGCAGATACTCGCGCGCAATGTCGCTGTACGTCAGGTTAATGTCACTGGTGTGGTCCACGATACGCCGGTTGATTTCTTCGGGCACCCGAAAGTCAAAACAACGGTTGCCAGCTTCCATGTGAAAGATCGGGATTTTTCGGCGCTTGGCCGAAATCGCCGCAAGGCAGCTGTTAGTGTCACCCAGTACAAGTAACGCCTGCGGTGCATAGACTTGCATTACGCGGTCGGCAGCAATAATGACCTGCCCGATGGTTTCAGCGGCGGTTGCACCGGCAGCTTCTAAGAATGCGTCGGGCCTGCGAATACCCAGATCGCTGAAGAAAACTTCATTGAGCTCATAGTCATAATTTTGTCCGGTATGCACCAGTACGTGCTCGCAGTGCCGGTCTAACTTGTCGATGACGCGAGACAGCCGAATAATTTCGGGCCGGGTACCGACGATGGTCATGACTTTGAGCTTACGCACGGACAGCCTCGCGAATAATGTCCAGCTTCAGCAGCACCGCCTTGACCTGTTCAATGTCCAGGCGCTGCGTATTGTGCGAGGTGTAGTCGTCAATTCCAGAAATTTCAGTCTCGCCCTCCACAAAATACTTGTCATAGTTCAGGTCGCGCGAATCGGCGGGCACCCGGTAGTAGCCGCCCAAGTCATCGGCACGGGCCATTTCCTCACGCGACACCAGCGACTCATAGAGTTTTTCCCCGTGCCGAGTTCCAATAATTTTTACCTCACTGGCGCTATGCAGCAGCTCTTTCATGGCGTGCGCTAAATCGCCCACAGTGGAGGCGGGCGCTTTTTGTACAAAAATGTCACCGGGTTGCGCATGTTCAAAAGCGTAGAGAACCAGGTCCACCGATTCCTCCAGTGACATCAAAAATCGCGTCATGTGGGGGTCTGTAATGGTCAGCGGTCTGCCTTGCTGCAGTTGCTGCAAAAACAGTGGAATCACCGAGCCGCGAGAAGCCATTACGTTGCCGTAGCGCGTGGCCGACAGCACGGTTTTGCCCGGGTCGCATAAACGCGACTTGGCGACCATCAGCTTTTCCATCATCGCCTTGGATATGCCCATGGCGTTAATTGGGTACACGGCTTTGTCGGTGCTGAGCACCACACAGCGCTCTACCTCGTTAGCGATGGCTGCACGCATGACGTTTTCAGCGCCCAGCACATTGGTGCGTACCGCCTCCATTGGGTAGAACTCGCAGGACGGAACCTGCTTGAGTGCAGCGGCGTGAAAAACGTAGTCCACACCGCGAAGCGCGTCATGCACGCTGTCGTACTCCCGCACATCACCAATGTAGAACTTGACCTTGTTGTTGTTCAGCGCAATTCGCATGTCTTCCTGCTTTTTCTCGTCGCGACTGAAAACACGAATTTCTGCAAAATCCGAATGCAGGAACCGGTGCAATACCGCGTTGCCGAATGAGCCTGTTCCGCCGGTAATGAGCAGCACCTTGTCTTTGAACATCTCTGACTTCCTATGTTTTTATGGATTTATTGATTCACGCAAATGCTTGCATTTGCCGCACAAGGTCCGGCCAAGCTGGCGGGCGATAACCCGTAACTTCACGAAAGCGGCTGGAGTCAAGCGAGCGGTCAATCGCGAGATTGTCGTCTGGTGTGATCGCCGTGGACTTACCGTAGGCCTGCGCAATTAGCTGCAACAAATCAAACTTATTAATTGGGTCAGCCGCGACATGGTACAAACCCTGCAAGCCGGCGTGGGGAATCACGAAGTCGCGCATGACGCGCGCGAGTTCTGTTGTCGGTAAACCGGAGAAAATAGCGCGAGTAAACCCTTTAACCGGGCCCGCCTGCGCCAAAAACCAGCCCAGCAGGCTGTGCGCGCTGCTGAGCTCATGACCAATGATGGAGGTGCGAAGTGTGATCGCGTGCGGGTAGTTAACTTCACCAAGGTATTTGCTTCGCCCGTACAGGTCTTGCGCATCAGGCAAGTCGTGCTCTGCGTACATGCCCCGCGTGCCTGCAAACACGCAGTCAGTGCTGACGTGAATCAGTCGGGCGTGCGCCAGCGCGCAGAGTCTAGCCAGCTTGTGGGGCAGCAGCGCATTGGTGGCAATAGCGGCCAAAGGATCATTGGCCTCAGCCAGCTGTTTGACCAGCCCGATGCAGTTGATAACAACATCCGGGCGAGCTGACGTGAACAGCTGGACCAAACTGTCTGTATTTTCGACGTCTACACCGCAAACCACCTGCTCACGCAACTGTGGCGGCAGCAAGCGCAGAACGCCAGCCGAACGGGCCGAGCCTACGACGCGATAGTGGTCGCTCTGCGCGAAAACACGCAGCACCGCATTGCCCAGCATGCCGGACACACCCAGCACCAACACTTTTAGTGGTGCTTTCGCTGTTGCCGGCGGTAAAGCCTGCATGAGTGCCGGCGTTTCTTGATTTTTAACCATGGGTTTTTGCTTCTATTTGTCAATAATCAGAGTGGAGGTTTAACTTTTGCCAGCAATTGGTCAAAGTGCTGCAACAGCTTTCCGGCAAGCGCAGCGGGGTCGAAATGCTGCTGGTAGTAAGCGCGACCCGACGCCCCCATGCGTTGCAGCTGCGCAGCAGGCATGGCTTTGAGGCGCAGCACCGCTGCTGCCAGCGCACAAGCGTCCTCGGCCGGGCAAGCTAGGCCAGCACCAGACAAGTCAAGCACTCGCGCGCCTTCACCATCAAGCGAGGCAATGATTGGCCTACCCGCTGCCAAGTAAGCCTGCAGCTTGCTTGGCACCGTCTGGCTCATGACCGGGCTACGCACCAAGCTGACCAACAAGGCCGAAGCCTGCGCGAAAATCGCCGGCATTGCCACTGCCGGGAACTGCCCAGCCAGTTGCACGTTACTCAATTGCCTACGGGTGACTTCTTGCTGTAACCACTTACTACGGCTGCCGCTGCCTACCAGCACGATGCGCGTGCCTAACTCGCCGCGCAATAGCTCGGCGGCGTCGAGCACAGTGCCCAAGGCCTGCACAGTGCCCAAGTTGCCGGCAAACACGACATTAAAGCCCGGCGCCAAAACAAGTGCCACTGGCCCGGGCGGCACACCATTGCCAGCCGCTAATTCGCCTGGGTTGGGGTGATACTGCACCGGGGTTTTACCGCTCATGGCGGTGACCGGGGCAACGAACGCCTGCGACTGCACCAACAGCAAGTCACAACGCCGGTAAATCCAGCGCACCAGCACAGCCACCGTTGCCAGCACCCGCCGGTTGCGCACAAACCCAGTGGCTTCCAAGCTTTGTGGCCAAAGGTCTTGCACCCAGGTCACCAATTTCGCCCGCTTAATGAACGCAATCCACACAGCAGGTATGGCCTGAATGATTGGCGACGTCGCAAATACAAAGACCACATCGAAGCGCTGCTTACGCAGCAGCCACGGGCCCAACACGCCAGCGCTCAGCACAAAGCAAAGGTAGTTGACTACCAACCCAATGGCGCCGCCAGCCCCGCGTGGCACCAACGGGACGCGGTAAATGCGGTAGCCCAATTCGTGATGCTGCACACGAACACCGCTTGCAGCGTACCCATCAAATACTCTACCTTGCGGGTAGTTGGGTTGACCAGTTAAAACGG
>JAYULP010000286.1:0-1571 GCA_043763445.1 Polaromonas sp. | reverse complement strand
TGCTGGAGTACCTCAACCAGGTGCAGTCCCGGATGCCGCCCAACGCAAAGCCCTCGTTGGGGCCAGACGCAACCGGCGTCGGGTGGGTCTACACCTATGCGCTGGTTGACCGCAGCGGCAAGATGGATGCCGGCCAACTGCGTGCGCTGCAAGACTGGTTTTTGAAATACGAGCTGAAAACCGTCGCCAACGTGGCGGAGGTGGCGTCGGTCGGGGGCATGGTGCGCCAGTACCAGGTGGTGTTGGACCCCGACAAGCTCGCGGCTCACAACATACCGCATACGCGGGTAATTGAGGCGCTGCAAAAAGCCAATCAGGAAACCGGTGGCTCGGTGCTGGAGCTTGGCGAGGCCGACTACATGGTTCGCGCGTCGGGCTACCTCAACGGGCTGGAGGATTTTCGTGGCATTGCGCTGACGACCTCGGCTACCGGCGTGTCAGTGCGACTTGGGGATGTAGCGCGCATCCAGATCGGGCCAGAAATGCGGCGCGGGATCAGTGAGTTGGACGGACAAGGTGAAGCCACCGGCGGCGTCATCATCATGCGGTCAGGCAAAAATGCGCTGCAAACCATTGCCGCCGTTAAAGCCAAAATTGCATCGCTACAAAGCAGTTTGCCGCCAGGCGTGGAGATCGTGCCGACTTATGACCGCTCGATTCTGATTGAAAAGTCAGTGCGTAACCTCGGCTTCAAGCTGCTGGAGGAATTCATTGTGGTGGCTGTGGTGTGTTTTGTTTTCCTGTTTCACCTGCGCTCGGCTCTGGTCGCCATCATTTCGCTGCCGCTGGGTATTTTGGCGGCTTTCATCGTGATGCATTACCAGGGTGTCAACGCCAACATCATGTCGCTCGGCGGCATTGCGATTGCCATTGGCGCGATGGTCGACGCGGCCGTGGTAATGATTGAAAACGCGCACAAACATCTGGAGCGCTGGAGTCACAAGAACCCACAGCAAACCTTGTGCGGCGAAGCGCGCTGGCGCGTGGTGGGCGACTCCGCTGTCGAGGTTGGCCCAGCCCTGTTTTTCAGCCTGCTCATCATCACACTGTCGTTCATTCCGGTGTTCACCCTTGAGGCGCAAGAAGGTCGATTGTTTGCGCCGCTGGCCTTTACCAAAACGTACGCCATGGCGGCAGCGGCCGGCTTGTCGGTCACTCTGATTCCGGTATTGATGGGCTACCTGATTCGTGGACGTATTGCGCGCGAGCAAAAAAGTCCAATTAGCCGCGTGTTGATTGCCGCCTACCGGCCGGTGCTAAAGGCCGTGCTGCGCTGGCCGCGTGCCACCATTGCTGTTGCAGTGCTGCTGCTGGCCGCAACGGCTTGGCCAATGCTGCGCATTGGCGGCGAGTTCATGCCGCCGCTTGACGAAGGTGATTTACTCTTCATGCCCACCGCCCTGCCCGGCTTGTCTGCCGGCAAGGCCGCCGAACTGCTGCAACAAACCGACCGTCTTATCAAGACCTTGCCCGAGGTCGCCACGGTTCACGGCAAGGCGGGGCGGGCTGAAACTGCGACCGACCCAGCCCCGATGGAAATGTTTGAAACCACAATTCAATTCAAACCCAAA
>JAYULP010000285.1:0-3968 GCA_043763445.1 Polaromonas sp. | reverse complement strand
AGTCAATTGACTTCGTGTAGTCGTAGCGGCATGAGTTACCGCTTTGATTAAATATATAAGGATTCGAGTTGCAAGCAGGCCCGGCCGGGTTGGCGCTTGGACCACCTTGACTGTAGTTTGCTGGATCTGACGACCCAGATGATTTGAATACGCCACGATCAGGGATGTACCCCGTGCTTCCAAATGCCCGTTGTACAGCAGAAATTTTGTCTTGTTTTTGGTAGTCTATTACGCCAACAAGATTAAAACCGTCTTTGTCAAAATCGCCCACACCATAGCCAGCGTTGAAGCTTTTTTCTCTGCCACCTGGATGTTGTGGCGAGTCATACCCAACAGATGCAGTGCCGCCTTGAAACGACTTGCGGGTGATAAAGTTTATAACGCCGCCAATAGCGTCTGTTCCATACAGCGCTGATGCGCCGTCGCGCAGAACTTCCACACGCTCGAGCGCCGCAAACGGAACCATGTTCAGATCCGGCGCTGAGCCGTCAATCGTATTGTTTGCTATGCGCCGTCCGTCCAGCAGTACCAATGTTTTATTTGGACCGAGTCCCCGCATGTCAGCGAAGGCCGCACCGCCTGTTCCGGCACCAACGGATTGGCTTGTACCGGTTTGCGATTGGCTAGAGCTGATTCGAGACATGATCTGCTCAACTGTACTTATGCCTTGGCTTTTTAGCGTGTCAATTTTATAAACCGTGACCGGGACAGCAGTTTCAGCATCAATTTGTTTAATTGCAGAGCCAGTAACTTCAACACGTTGCAGCACAGGCGCGGTTTGCGCCATTGCTGCAGGCCAGGAAATCACTGCAGCACCGGCGCTGCACACCGCTACTACAACTCGTGCAAGCGTTGTTCGCTGAAACGAAGGAGTTTTTTTTCTCATAGATTCTCCGGAAGGGTTAATGAAAACGGCTCGAAAACAAACTAAAAGCGCCACGCGGATTATGAAAATCATTTTTGCAGCCTAGTTTGAAAGCGACTTGAAGCGCTCGTTCAGAAGTCCGCAAAACTCTACCGTGGTGTGATTAATTTAACTTCAATTGAAAGCGCGATGCAATGATCGCCGTTGCAGGAATGCATCACTTCAGAAATATATTTTCCGTCGCAATTGCAACTGGAAGTTGCTTGTTTTGCAACCCACAAAAAAACGCCAGTGTGCCCAAACCAGTCAAGGCCTAACGACACAACTACGCGGTAAAAATCAATATTTACCGTCCGCCTATCTATCTATCTATCTATCTATCTATGAGTAAGCAAGAACAATAATTAATTTGTGAACTATCAACAGCTGCTCGCGCTACTCAATTTTGAAATTGAACTCCTGCGTTGCGATCACATCGCCAGCGCTTTGGGTGCATTTATATTGCAGCATTGCTGCGCGTACCGCCGCATGAAATACTCGAGGCCCCGACAAAACAGTTACCTCCCTGACCACACCGTCTTTGATCAATGCCTGCGCGCGAACGACACCAGCAACACCGTCTTGAACAGCCCGCTTTGGCATGTCGGGCGGAACCTGGGTTGGACAAGCTACACCGATATCAGTTTTCACCGTCTGCGGTGGCGTTGGCGGTGTGGGCGGAGCAATAACGGCGGGGGTAGCTGGTGGCGCTTCAACTGACGCGATCACCAGCGCTGGTGTGGGGCTTTGTGTTGGAGTGACTTCAGACTTCGGCACAAATGGCGGCGGCGCTGCTTGCGTTTTTGGTGCTTTGACCTCTGGCGGTTTAATTTCTTTGACTGGCGGCGGCACAATGATCACCTCTTGAATCACCACTGCTTCTAGCGGTTTTTTGATGATTTCAAAACCTTTTTTAGCGGTACCTGAAACGATGGCCCAGGCTAGCAACAGGTGAAGCGCCGCAACAATCGTCAAGCCGCGGTATTTACGTCCGGTATCTTTGGGTTGATAGCTGTATTGCATAGCGTGTGGAGTCACTTGACAAACTGCTCACTGCCGATGACTGCCATTTTTGTCAGTCCTTTTCGCTTGGAGGCGGCCAGCACGCTGGCAAACACGGCATACTGCGCATTCTTGTCAGGGCGAATATGAATTTCCGGCTGTACTGGTAGCTTGCCAGCAGCATTCATATTGGTTTCCAGCTCCATACCTGTCACCGGAAGGCCTTGCCAGTACACCACGCTTTTGTCGTCAATATCAATTTGGACCTTATCGGGTTTAATCAAATTGGTGGGTGGCGTGCCGATGGGCAGATCCATGTCAACCGAGTGCAGTTGGATGGGTATCGTAATGATCAACATCACCAAAAGCACCAGCATTACATCAATCAGCGGTGTCGTGTTCATGTCGATCATGACTTCAGGCTCGTCTGAGCCAGAACTTGACCCTATATTCATTCCCATTGAATTTCCTTTGCATTGTTTGCAGCGCGGCGGCAAGCTCAGTTCAGTGCGGGTGGCTCTGTGATGAACGAGACCTTGAGGATTCCAGCGCGTTGGCAGGCGTACATAATTTTGCCGACACCTTCATAGGTCGCTGCCGCATCGCCGCGAATTTGCACCTCAGGTTGCGGCACCATCACCGAGACCTTTTTGAGTTTTTCAACCAGTACTTCGGTGTCTAACACCCGCGCATCGTACCAATAGGTTGCCCCTTTGCTGTCAACCGAGATAATAATATTTTCTGGTTTGGTTTGACGCTCTTCGACCCGTTCTTTCGGCAGGCTAACAGGAATTGATGTGGTTACTACTGGAATGGTGATCAAAAAGATAATCAGTAAAACCAGCATGACATCGACAAGCGGTGTGGTGTTGATTTGGCTGAGGACTTCGTCCTCAGCTTCAGCCGGTCCTACGTTCATTGACATAATGGGCTGGTGCTTTGTTGTTGAACAGTTTTATTTCTTGGCAGTAGCAAGCAGCACAGCGTGAAGGTCGTTACCAAACGCCTGAATACTCTCGGATGCCATTTTGTTGCGGCGAACTAACCAGTTGTAGCCCAAAACGGCTGGTACTGCGACTGCCAGACCAATGGCGGTCATGATCAACGCTTCGCCGACCGGGCCGGCAACCTTGTCGATGCTGGCTTGGCCAGACAAGCCAATTTTTACCAGCGCGTTATAAATGCCCCAAACGGTACCGAACAAGCCAACAAAGGGCGCGGTGGAACCCACAGTAGCAAGCACGGCCAAACCACCTTGCAGTCGGCTTTGAACGCTACTCATGGCGCGCTGAATACTCATCGTGACCCAGGTGTTGAAGTCAATTGCACCCAGCACGCCAACGTGCTTGCCGGCGCCTTCAAGGCCTTTTTCTGCGATGAATCGAAAGGGGCTGTCGGCGTTGAGTTTGTTGGCACTCTGGCGCACCGAGTCAGTGTTCCAGAAGTCGTTGTCAACGGCTTTGGCTTGCTTCATGATTTTTGATTGCTCGAAAAGCTTGGTGCAAATGACGTACCAGCTTGACATGCTCATGATGATCAAAATAACCAAGGTAATTTTTGCGACCATGTCGCCTTCTTCCCAGAGCGCTTCAATGCCGTATGGGTTGGCGGGCCCCGGTTTGGTTGCGGCTGGGGCCGGCGCCACTGGCTTGACGTCGTTAATAACTACGGCGGTGGCTGCTGGCGCTGCTACTTGCGACGCGGCAGAAGCCGGCTGCTGCGCTTGAGCCGTGGTGCACAACAGGGCCAGTGCCAAAGCGCCGGTTGTGGCAGCTGATCCTAAAACTTGAAAAAACGTAATACGCACGTCGAATCCTTTGAATAAATTAATGGCAAGGTATGTGGACGGTGTATGCAAGGAGTGTGCCGACCACTCCGCGTGCATGCACCTTAATTGGGCACTCAGCCGTCCGGCATAGGATAAGCCCGATACCGGTGCAACATGCGGGACACCGATGATGATATGGCCGCGCTGGATGATACTAAATTGATAGCGTAAAACGTAGTGTTATCAACGGCTAAGAGCGTTTTTAATGCTAAAACGGTACTTCAACACCAATCG
>JAYULP010000284.1:0-3978 GCA_043763445.1 Polaromonas sp. | reverse complement strand
AGTCGGTGTACGCCAGCGGCTACGGCATGATTGACACGCACACGGCGGACGGGGTGAAGGTTGCGCGTGAACACTGCACACCCGGCGTGCCGATGCTGGTCATGGAGACTGCATTACCGATTAAATTTGCAGCGACCATTGAAGAAGCGCTTGGCCAGCTGCCCACGCGGCCGCCCGGCTTTGAGGGCATTGAGGCGCTACCCAAGCGCGTCACGCTGTTGGCGGCAGACGCGGCGGTGGTCAAGCAATACATTGCCGATCAGGTGCACTAATTTGGTCAAATCAAGCGCTAGCCGGTGTTTCTCAATCCTGCGATGCTATGAATTAGTGAGCATCTCGCAGCGCTGCTTGGCGGCCTCATGAAGGTCGTTGGGTTCTTTGGCTACTCCGGCTCGGGTAAAACCACGCTGGTCGAGAAGCTGATTCCGGCGCTTAAAAGTCGCGGTCTGAGCGTGTCAGTGGTCAAGCACGCGCACCACAGGTTCGACATTGACCACCCCGGCAAAGACACCTGGCGACACCGGCAGGCCGGCGCCAGTGAAGTGGTGGTGGCGTCCAGCTGTCGGCTCGCGCTAATCCGCGAATTCCGCCAGCTAACCGAGCTTACCGTGCATGAGCTGATAGCTGAGCTGGACGCAGGCGTTGACTGGGTGTTGGTCGAGGGCTTTAAGCACAGCAACCTCAACAAAATCGAGGTCTGGCGCGCTGGCGCCGAGCACGGCAGCAGCGCGCCGCCCCGCTACCCGAGCGACGCCTACATCGTGGCCGTGGCAACCGATGCAGCCGCCAAACTGCCCCATGCCACTGCGCGCCCGGTGCTGGACTTAAACAATGCAGCCGCTGTGGCCGACTACTTGGTTGAAAATCAAGCCTTGTTTGCCTACCCACCGGTTCAGTAACGGGTCGTAACAGTTTTCCTTGGTTTTGGTCGTTATTCAGCTTTGTGAGCTTATCCGCACCCCATCACCCCATCACCCCATCACCCCGTCACCCCGTCACCCCATCACTTAGCTAGGTTTCATGTCCATGAGTGCCAATACGCCACCACCTGCTGCGGGTTCGTCCAGCGCCCGAGCCCCCTTGACGCCGTTGGCGGTCGCGCTGGCCGAGCTGTTGACGTTTGCCACACCGCTGAACACGCTCGAGACGGTCTGCACCTTCGACGCTGACGGGCGCGTGCTGGCCCAAGACCTGGTGGCAGCGCTCGATGTGCCAGCGCACGACAACAGCGGCATGGACGGCTATGCGGTACGCGCTAGCGACTGGCTGAATGCCAGCACGCCGCTGCCGGTCAGCCAGCGGATCGCGGCCGGCCACAGCGGCACTGCCCTGGCCGCCAATTCAGTTGCCCGCATCTTCACCGGTGCGCCGGTGCCTGCGGGCGCTGACGCGGTGGTCATGCAAGAGGACTGCACCGCTGCGGCCAGCTCCGCCGGCGTGGCGGTTTGTATGGCGGCAGCGCCGCGGCCCGGCCAATGGATTCGCCGCCGGGCTGAAGACGTCGCCAGCGGTACGGTGGTGCTGGCACGCGGTGCGCGGCTGGGCCCTGCCGCCCTTGGTCTGGCTGCCAGCATTGGCTTTGCCGAGCTGACAGTGGCCGCGCCGGTGCGGGTGGCGTTGTTCTCAACCGGTGACGAGCTGGTCATGCCGGGCGATGTGTTGCCGCAGGACATGGCGCCGGGTGCTGTCTACAACTCCAATCGGTTTTTTCTGCGCGCCTTGCTGCAACGGCTGGGCTGCAAGGTCACTGACATGGGCATCGTGCCCGACCAGCTGGACGCTACGATTGCCGCGCTCAAAACCGCTAGCCGCCAGCACGACGTGATTCTCACCAGCGGCGGCGTGTCGGTGGGCGAAGCAGACCACATCAAACCCGCAGTGCGCGCTTTGGGTGCATTGCGCCTTTGGCAAATTGCGATCAAGCCCGGCAAACCGTTTGCTTACGGCGCAGCGGGCCGCGCGCACTTTATTGGCCTGCCCGGCAACCCGGTGTCAAGTTTTATTACCTTTGTGTTGCTGGTCAGGCCTTTTATCCTGAAGCTACAAGGCGCTGTCGCTGTCGCTGTGCCCTCGATCGCTGCCCGTGCCGACTTTGACTGGCCCAGCGCTGATAAACGCCAGGAGTTCCTGCGCGTCCGGCATAACGCAGCCGGTGGACTTGATCTGTTTGAAAACCAAAGCTCGGGCGTGCTTACCTCCGCCGTGTGGGGCGACGGGCTGCTCGACAACCCGCCGGGCCAGACCATTGCGCGTGGCGACACGGTGCAGTTCATCGCATTTGCCGCACTGCTGAGCTGACTGAGGCCCGTTATGAGAGTCACCATCAAGTACTTTGCCGCCATCCGCGAGACCATCGGGCAAAGCACCGAGCAGCGCGAAACCGAGGCGCTCACCCTGGCTGAACTGCGCGACGAGTTGATTGCCTCTGGCCCCGCTTATGTGCAGGCGTTGGCGCGCGGCAAGTCGGTGCGCATGGCGCTGAACCTGGTGATGCGTGACGAATCTGGGGTGTTGTTGCCCGACTGCGAGGTGGCTTTTTTTCCGCCTGTCACCGGCGGCTAGGCTTTGATTTTTCGCTGGGTGGCGGCGGCTTGCCTGAGTAGGGTCTGCACCGAAAATTCAGCTATTGCCACCTACTGTGAGCGAGAAGCGATATTGTTTTTGATAGCACTGCAAGCAATTAAACCGGCGGCAACAACACTTTTGGCGGTCAAAGCCGCGGTGTGGCCATCAGGTTTTTCATACTCACTTGGCTGCAGGCTCAGTTTTTGGGCGCGGCGTTGGGCTAACTTGAGCTGCCGCGGCGGCGCTGGTTTTCACGCCACCGCGTTAAAGTCAACGCTCTTCGTTTGTTTTACTTGGTGCTTACTGTGACTTGTCTGCCGCGCACTGCTATTCAAACCCACGACTTTGACGTGTCGGCCGAGCTGTTGGCGCTGCGGGCGCAGGACCGGCGCGTTGGCGCGGTTTGCAGCTTTGTGGGCACGGTACGAGACCGCAATGACGGCTTGGCGGTCAGCACCATGGAGCTAGAGCACTATCCCGGCATGACCGAAAAAGCCATTGAGGCCATGATTGACGCGGCAATGGTCAGATTCGACATTTTTGCTGCCCGCGTCGTTCACCGGGTGGGGGTGTTGCAGCCGCTGGACCAAGTGGTGTTGGTGGCAGTGACGTCAGCGCATCGCGGCGAGAGCTTTAAGGCGTGCGAATTCCTGCTGGACTATCTCAAAACGCAAGCGCCGTTCTGGAAAAAAGAGCAAACCCCGGCTGGCTCACGGTGGGTTGATGCACGCCTGTCAGATGACGCAGCGCTGACCAAATGGGGCATTACAGCGGCCAACGTCTGCGCCTAGCTAAACCAAGCCATGGACAGGCCAAACCGCTGCCCAACTCAATTGAGCTGAATTCAATTCAATTCAATTCAGTTCAGTTCAGTTCAGTTCAGTTCAAATACTTGGGCCGGTCGGCGGGGTCAAGCTGGCTGACAGACTCGTTGTCTGATGGCCTTGACAGCTCGGCCACACGGGGCGGCACCTCCATCCACTGCGACTTGTTCACGGCGTCGCTCAACAGCTGCAGCAAGCCTTGCACCAGTTGCGGATTCATGGCGAGTTGAATGTTGCGCGACTGCTCAGCCAAGGTTTCGATCAGCTGCAGGTCAACCTTGCCACCCGGCGCTAAACCGAGCTTAATTTCGGTGACAAGTACCGGCTCTGGGCCCAGCGGCAGCTGCGCTGCCTGTGGGTTAAAGGGTGTCTTGAAGTCACCGTTGTAGGCCTCGGCTTCTTGTTTGAAACGCTCCAGCATCTGCTGGCGCTCGGTATCAGCGGACGCGGCGGGTACCGTTGACACCGGGGCATGCAGCAGTTTGAGCTGCTCGCTGGCAGTGTGGCGCAGGTAAGGCATCAGCGCCACTGTGAGCCGCCGGGTAAACCACAGCCGCAATTCGTCACCGTCATGGCTGTTGATGCGGAC
>JAYULP010000283.1:0-3985 GCA_043763445.1 Polaromonas sp. | reverse complement strand
GTTCGGCGACTGGCATCTGGCGCTGGCCGCTTACAACTGGGGCGAAGGCAGCGTGAGCCGGGCAATCGCCAAAAACCAGCGTGAAGGGCTACCCACCGGCTATCTGGAGCTCAACATGCCGGCTGAAACACGCGGGTATGTGCCTAAGCTGCAAGCGGTCAAAAACATCGTGGCCAACCCGCAGGCGTTTGGTGCGCAGTTGCCCTTTATTGAAAACCATCCGTATTTCCAACAGGTTTTGATCACCCGTGATATCGACGTGGCGCTAGCCGCACGCCTAGCAGACGTAAAGCTCGATGACTTCAAGGCCCTGAACCCGTCAGCGCACCGGCCAGTGATTCTGGCGGCGGGAACCCCACAAATTTTGCTGCCCTGGGACAGCGCAACAGTTTTTCAGCGCAATTTTGAGGCTTATAACCAAGGCCAATATGCCAGCTGGACCGCCTGGACTGCGCCGGCCACCATGAACCCCGGCGAGGCCGCCAAACGGGTTGGCATGAGCGAAGCAGACCTTCGCAGCGTCAACAATATTCCGCCCCGAATGCTGATCAAAGTCGGCTCGACCCTGCTGGTGGCCAGGACATCACGAAGCACTGCTGACGTTAACTTGCATGTGGCAGACACCGCTCAGGTGTCTCTTTCGCCAGAAATCGTGACTCGCCGAGCCACGGTTAGAGCCAACAAAGGTGACTCCATTGCCAGCCTTGCCAAGCGTTACGGCCTGAGTACGTCCAACGTCGCCAGCTGGAACAGCACATCAGGCGTGGCACCGTTGAAAAAAGGTCAGGCCGTCATCGTGTTTTTACCCATTGGCTTGCACAGTGCGAAAGCTGGCAGCGCCAGCGGGCACAACAGCAGCCGCTATCACCCCAGCGCTGTGAAATCTTCCCGCCGCTCAAACAAAGAGCCAGCAGTTGTGAAGCGGAAAAAAACCTTGAGCTAGGTTTCCAGTCGTTTTGTGGTGCAGTCGCGCTGGGTGCTGGTAGCCGCGAATACAAGCACTATTGCCATAAGCCACAAGCCATAAGCCATAAGCCATAAGCTATTAGCTATTAGCTATTAGCTATTAGCGCTTGCTCAGGCCTTGAATTTATCTTTGGCACGCAGCGCAAAGGTGTTGGTAAATGTTTTGGACAACCGAATTTTGCTCTCCACGACGGCCGGATCGAAGTCTGCCATCGCTTTAAGAGCAGTGCGTGGGCCGTCGTCAGGCATCACGCCGTCAGGTGAGAGCGACTCGCGCACCTTGGCGAAAGACGCCAGGTACAAACCGCGGTCATTGAGCAAATAGCCCTCTGGTACCGTTTTAATAATGTCGCCAGGCCCGGCCGTTTGCAACCATTTCAGGCCGTGAACCACTGCATTGGCCAGTGCCTGACAAGTATTAGGATTTTTCTCGACAAATTCAGTTGAAGCATATAAGCATGCCGAAGGCATCGGCCCGCCAAACAACTCAGCGGCCCCTTTCAAAGTCCGTGTGTCACTGATGACGCGGACCTCATTTTTTTGCTCTAGCATGGTAATTAGCGGCTCCCAATTGCTCAATGCGTCAATTTGGCCAGACCGCAGGGCTTGCAGGGCGCCAGTCGATACGCCAACGCTCACAAAGTTAACGTCGTCAGCTTTGATGCCTTCTGTGGCCAAGACCCGCGCGGCCACCATGTGGGAGGAAGAGCCCAGCGACGACACGCCAATTTTTTTACCTTTCAGCTCTGCCACCAGTTTGTAGCCAGGCAAAGTCTTGGTTGAAACACCGAAAGCAATTTGGGGCGCTCTACACTGCAACACCAACGAGCGAAAGCTCTGGCCGCGAGACTGCAAGCTCAAGGTTTGTTCATACGCGGCTGAACAAACATCAGCAGCACCGCTGGCCACCACCTGCATGGCGCGCGCACCGGCAGCCGGCTCGAGCACTTCTAGCTCTACGCCCTCTGCCCGAAAGTAGCCCAGTTGTTCGGCAATGGTCAGCGGCAGACAGTAAAGCGCAGCCCGGCTGTCTACTGCCACCACAATTTTTGTTTTTTCGAGCTTCGGCTGAGCCCAAATCGCAGGGAACGCCCCAGCCCCAGACACCAGCACCGAGCCCAGCAACCACCGGCGACGCATGAGTCGCCAGGCCACAGACAAAAAAGATGCAGTCACATCGGGCAGTGCAATGCGCTCACGCACACGACGCTGCAGCGCAGGCAGGGGTGGCATTCAACATACTCAAAGCATATCGGCCTGCGGGGAAGTGCGCATCGGGGACATCCCCGTGCGGGTTAGTACCGGCGCGTGCAGCTAGCTTGAGCTCGGTCGGCCAGTCGCGCTAACAGGCCCACAGTACACGCTTGAGCAGCGTTAGCGAAAGCCGGAAAATAAAATAGCGACGTTTACTAAAAGCGCCAACACCCATATCACTGAGCGAGCTTTAGCCCAGTCGGCGACATACATCAGGACGTAGGCTACCCGCAAAATCACAAACATCCCTGCCAAAACGTCCAGCTTGGTTTGCCCCGCTTGCAATTGGTGTGCAATAACAACGGCAACAAAGAAAAATGGCAGCGCCTCGAACGTATTGGCTTGGGCGGCGTTCGCGCGGGCTCGCCAGTGTTTTTGCGCTGCTAGCCAAATCCGCGGATTGTTGTTGTCGTAGCCACCTTGGTTGGGCGGCTTGGTCATCTGACCACTTTTAGCCAACGCAGCGCAAGCTATCGGCAGCAATGCTGCGATCAAGACGCACCAGTAAGCCATAGTGAAATATGTTGTCATGAAGTGTCCAGCTCATTTGTTTAAGTAGCGCGCTGCAGCCGCGCTAGCGGCGGTCCACCAGCGCGTGCGCAATTGTGCCCAAGTCCACGTACTCCAGCTCGCTGCCAACAGGCACCCCGCGTGCCAGCCGGGTGACCTGCACCCCGCGGCTTTTGAGCGCTTGCGCGATGACGTGGGCAGTAGCTTCGCCCTCGGCGGTGAAATTAGTGGCGAGGATCACTTCTTGGACCTCCCGCACATCGAGCAGCGCTGTGGCTTGCAGCGACTCATCGCGCTTTTGCGGCACCACGCGATCAAATAACTTTTTCAGCCCGATATCGTTGGGGCCAATGTTGTCAAGTGGGCTGAGCTTGCCCATCAAAACAAAGTACAAGCCTTTGTAGGCCAGTGTGCGTTCTAGCGCGGCTTGGTCAGCCGGTGTTTCCACCACACAGAGCTTGCTGCGGTCTCGCTGTGGATCGGCGCAAGTGCTGCAGACGTCCAGCTCAGTCAGGGTATTGCACAAGCTGCAGTGCTGAACGCTTGCCACGGCGTGGTCGAGCGCCCGCGCAATTTGCAGCGCGCCGGCCTTGTCGTGCTGTAGCAGGTGAAACGCCATACGCGCTGCTGATTTAACACCCACCCCAGGCAGCTTGCGCAGGGCCAGCGTCAAGCCCTGCAGAGCGTTGGATTGCACCATCTGCGTTGGCTCAGAAAGGGAACTTCATGCCGCCGGGTAGGCTGGGCATACCAGCGGTGAGTTTGCCCATCTTTTCTTGGCTGACCTCTTCTGCGCGGCGCACCGCCGCGTTAAAAGCAGCCGCCACCAGGTCTTCGAGCATGTCTTTGTCTTCAGTAAGCAAGCTCGGGGCGATCTCGATGCGTTTGACATCGTGCTTGCAGGTCATGGTGACTTTGACCAGACCTGCACCGGACTGCGCGGTGACCTCGACAAAAGCCAGGTCATCCTGAGCTTTTTTAAGGTTTTCTTGCATGCTTTGAGCTTGCTTCATTAGCCCGGCGAGTTGACCTTTATTGAACATGGTTTTCCTTGATTGAAAGATTTAAAAACAAAAATGAGCCAAATTAAACACTGCCAACAATTGCGCTGGCGTAGCCTGTGCCACTAGCGCGCCGGGCCGCTCAAGGCCTTGATGCTACCCGGCACAATCTTCGCACCCCAATGGCGAATCATGTCTTGCACAAAGGGGTCGTTGTGTATGGTGGTTTCGGCTACGCGCTGGCGTTCAACGCC
>JAYULP010000282.1:0-1589 GCA_043763445.1 Polaromonas sp. | reverse complement strand
GCCTTTGATAATAGGGTCATGTCTACTTTTTCCACGCCCATCGTGCTGGCCACGTTGAATGCCAAGTACATCCACGCTAGCCTGGGGCTGCGCTGCCTGCTGGCCAATATGGACCTGCATGGCGGGCCGGGGCTGCGCGCCCAAACCGTGCTGCGCGAGTTTGTGTTGGGCCAGCGCAGCATGCAGATTGTGGAGGAGTTGCTAGCGCTCGAGCCGCGCGTCGTTGGGCTGGGGGTCTACATCTGGAACGTGGTGGAAACCACCCAGGTGGTGCGCCTGCTCAAAACCCTGCGGCCCGACATTAAAGTGGTGCTGGGCGGGCCGGAGGTCAGTTTTGAAGTCGAGCAGCAAGAAGTTTGTCGTCTGGCGGACCATGTGGTCACCGGTTGGGGCGACGTTACCTTTCCCAAACTGTGCCGTGCGCTGCTAGACGGGCCGCAGCCGCTGATGAAAGTCATCCCCGGCGAGCAGCCACCTTTGGCCGAGCTGGCGCTGCCTTATCGGGAGTACACCGGCGAAGACCTGGCCAGCCGCCTGCTGTATGTCGAGGCGTCGCGGGGCTGCCCGTTCAAGTGCGAGTTCTGTTTGAGCTCGCTCGACAAAACCGCGTGGGCCTTCGAGCTGGACCGCTTCATGGCTGAGATGGACACGCTGTGGCAGCGCGGTGCGCGCAACTTCAAGTTTGTTGACCGTACCTTTAACCTGAAGGTTGATTTTTCGGTGCGAATTCTGCAGTTTTTCTTAGACCGCCTGCAGCCCGAATTATTCGTTCACTTTGAAGTGGTGCCGGACAGCCTGCCCGACAAACTCAAGGCGCTGATTGTGCAGTTTCCGGCGGGCTCGCTGCAGTTTGAAGTCGGCATTCAAACGCTGAACCCCGAGGTGCAGCAGCGCATTTCTCGCAAACAAGACCACGCCAAAACCGCCGACAACCTGCGCTGGCTGGTCACCCAAAGCCATGCCCATGTGCATGCCGACCTTATTTTTGGTCTGCCCGGCGAGACACTGCAGAGCTTTGCCGCCGGCTTTGACCGGCTGCATGCGCTGGCCCCGCACGAAATTCAGTTGGGTATTTTGAAGCGCCTGCGCGGCACGCCGATTACCCGGCACACGGCGGACTTTGCCATGCTCTACGACCCGCAAACGCCCTACACAATACTGCAAAACTCGACCATTGACTTCACGACGTTGCAGCGCATCAACCGCTTTGCCCGCTATTGGGACATGGTGGCCAACTCGGGCCGGTTCTCGCGGGGGCTAGAGCTGTTGCTGGAGGGCGGCTCGGCGTTTAATTACTTTTTGGCGTTCAGCGACTGGTTATGGCAAACCACCGGTAAAACGCACGAATTCGCACTGGAAAAGCTACTGGACTTGCTGCACGAGCACCTGGTCAGCGTGCGTGGCCTGCCGGCTGAGGCGGTGCGCGCGGCGCTGCTGGCCGACTACCGAGCCAGTGGGGCGCGCGGCAAGCCGAATTGTTTGGCAGCGCTGCTGGCGGTGCAGCGCCCCGCACTGGGACACGACGGGCGGCTGGATGCTCGGCAAGACGCTAGGCACAAGCGGCAGCAGCGCCATGTTGAGCAGGCCGG
>JAYULP010000281.1:0-1592 GCA_043763445.1 Polaromonas sp. | reverse complement strand
GCCGCGGCCGCCGCGCTTGTAGCCTTCAGCGGCCTGAGCGCAAGCGTGCAGGCCGCGACTGCCAATGAGGCCGACCGCTGGAGCCTGGCGGACATGTACGCTACGCAAGCCTTATGGGACCAAGATGCCACCAAGCTGGAGGCACAGCTCGGCGAGCTCGCGGGGTGCAGCGGCCAGCTGGGCCAGTCGGTCAAACGCTTGAAGGTTTGCCTGGACCTCAATGCAGACGTGCTCAAGCGCTTTAACCGCTTGGCGGGCTACGCCAGTCAAAGCAACGACGAAGACACCGGCGCTGCAGCCGGACTGGACCTCAAGCAACGCGCCGATGTGCTGGGCAACAAGGTTGACGCTGCAGCGTCATTCATGAACCCCGAGATCCTGGCCCTGGGCCGCGCCAAGCTTGAGGCCTTGCTGCGCAAGGACAAGTCGCTGGCGATATACCGTCATCCGCTGGACGACATTTTGCGGGCCGCCCGCCACACGCTGGACAAAAAAGGCGAAGCGCTGATTGCCAGCTTCAGCCAGGCCACCGGCGCGGCCAGCGCGGTGTACAGCACGCTGGCTAACGCCGACATGGCTTGGCCCACCGTCAAACTGTCTGACGGCACCGAGGTAACAGTTGACCAGGCCGCTTACACCAAATACCGCGCACTGAACAACCGCGCCGACCGCAAAGCGGTGTTTGACGCCTTCTGGGGCAAGTTCAAGGAGTTCGAGCGCACGTTTGGTGTGACTTTCTACGAGCAACTGAAAAAAGACGCAGCGCTGGCCAAGGTCCGCAACTACCCCGACTCGCTGACCCAGTCGCTGGACGCTCATCAGCTGCCCCGAGCGGTGTATGACACTTTGGTAGACCAGGCAAATGCCAACTTGCCCACGCTGCACCGCTACTTCAAACTGCGCGCCAAGATGCTGGGCGTAGCCGACATGCGCTACTACGACATTTACCCGCCGCTGGTAGCCAGCGAGCAAAAGTTCCCAATTGCTCAGAGCGTGTCGCTGATGCTGGCGTCGGTCAAACCGTTGGGTGACGACTATGCAGCGGCCATGAAAAAAGGCACCGAAAGCCGCTGGATGGATGTGTACCCACGGCCCAAAAAGCGCTCTGGCGCCTATATGAACGGCTCGGTATACGACGTTCACCCCTACTTGTTGCTCAACCACAATGACGACTACGAGTCGCTGTCAACACTGGCCCACGAGTGGGGTCATGCGATGCACTCTTACCTGGCGATCAAAAGCCAGCCGTTCATTACGGCGGACTATCCGACCTTTACCGCCGAAATCGCGTCGACCACCAACGAGGTACTGTTGCTCGACCATATGCTGAAAATCGCCAAGACTGACGACGAGCGTTTGTTGTACTTGGGCTCCGCTTTGGAGAACCTGCGCGGTACTTTTTTCCGCCAAGCGATGTTTGCCGACTTTGAGCGCGACGTGCATGCCAAGGTCGACAAAGGCGAGTCATTGACGGGCCAGGCGTTGACCGCCATTTACGGCGGCATCCTCAAGCGCTACCACGGCGATGCGCAGGGCGTGGTCAAAATCGACGACCTCTACAGCACCGAGTGGGCCTACATTCCGCACTTCTA
>JAYULP010000280.1:0-1594 GCA_043763445.1 Polaromonas sp. | reverse complement strand
ATGTGCAGCAAGACGCACTTGATGCCGCCACAGCCGAGGTGAGCGCGCAGGGCGCAACAGCTTTGTCGTTCAAACTCGACGTCGCCAATGCCGAGCAGATGCAGGCCATGGGCGCTGCGGTATTCGAGCGCTTTGGAGCGCCACATTTTGTTTTTAACAACGCCGGCGTTGGCTCGGGCGGTTTGATTTGGGAAAACGCCGTCAAAGACTGGGAATGGGTGCTAGGCGTGAACCTTATGGGTGTGGTGCATGGGCTGCGTATTTTTGTACCGATGATGCTGGCCGCCGCCGAGGCGGACCCCGCTTGGCAAGGCCATATTGTCAACACCGCCAGCATGGCCGGCTTGCTCAACGCGCCCAATATGGGGGTCTACAACGTCAGCAAACATGCGGTGGTGTCTTTGAGCGAGACGCTATACCAAGACCTGCAACTGGTGACGGAGCAAATTGGTGCTAGTGTGTTGTGCCCGTTTTTTGTAGCCACCGGCATCGCGCAAAGCCATCGCAACCGCCCGACTGAACTTAAAGGCGGCCGGCCTACTAAAAGCCAGCTGATTGGCCAGGCCATGACCAGCAAAGCGGTTGACTCGGGCAAAGTCAGCGCCGCTGACGTAGCCCAACTGGTGTTTGACGCCATTGCAGCTAACCAGTTCTACATTTACAGCCATCCCCAGGCGATCAAATCAGTGCAAACACGGCTGCAAGACGTGCTGCTCGCCCGCAACCCAACCAGCCCATTTGCCGACAAGCCCGATATCGGTGAGCAGCTCAAGCAAGCCTTACGTGCCGCCTGAGCCTTTGCGCTTACCTTGCCTTGCGGCTGAAGATTTTGTCGGGTGTCTGGCTGCCCCACGCCGCTTGGTTTGGCGCTGGACCTAGCCGAGTCCCAGCCAGTCGTGGTGGCCGCATTTGCCTTGGGCGAGTCAATAGTGCGGGCCAGTGGCCTGCCAGCGCAATGGCTTGCACCGGCGTGGTTCGCCGGCAGGGTAAGGGCGCGAGCACAGCGGCTTAAATGCCGGTGCTGGCGGCCGTTGCAGCCGCTCAGGCAGTAGCCGCTCAAGCTGTGGGTTTTCTGCCAACTTCAGCCTGCGGAAATACATGGCAATACATGGTTACGCGTTTTAGCCGCATTTTGTCTGTTGCGCTGGGGATCAGTTTTAGATATTGCGGTAAGCGTTACCAGCTCGGAGTTTAAGTTCCCCGGAGCGTTCGTGCGTCTCAAAACGCCTTGTTGTAGGACATTGGCCTCATTGCAAACAAGAACGCCTGAAAACGATTCCTATGTACGCTAGCGCACACTGAAAAATCATCCCCCTACCTACACTGAGGCTTTTGGCGGTGGCAGCGCGCCCGGGGCACTTTAGGTAGGGCCTACCGCTGATTTTTGAAGATTGGTTTGTCATTGGTCCTGCACCACCAAGTTGCCCCTACGGCAAGCCTTAGCGAGAACCATCTGCTCGCTGCACTGCCCAAAGCGGAGCAAGAGCGCTGGGCGCTTGACCTTGAATGTGTTGCTATGCCACTGGGCTATGTGGTGTATGAGTCTGGCACAACGCTCAAGCATGTGTACTTTCCCACCACGGCAATCGTTTCC
>JAYULP010000279.1:0-1596 GCA_043763445.1 Polaromonas sp. | reverse complement strand
AACTGGGTGAGCGCACGGTAGAGCCGCCATCTCCCAACGCCCCGGCCTTGCGCGTCATCATCGACCGCGCCCGCTGGCTGGCACTGGCCCCCGCGTTTTGGGAAGAAGCCAACCGCCGCCGGCGTGCCAACGGCTTGCCAGTTGCCAAGTTTGTCAAAGCACTCACCAAACCCGTCCCTGTTCACCCCTCTTTGGGCAAAGAGCTGTGCATTTTGTGCTGGGCAGTTGAAGATGCCTCGCCTGACGACATCCCCAACGCGCTGCGCAACTGGGAAGCCCTGGCCCCAGAGGAGCGCTGGTGGCTCTACACCATGACGGTGGCCACCACCGGCCAGGCCATGCAAAAGGGCGTGGGCTGGCGCAAGGCGCTGCGCGCCGCCATTGCCGACAACCCGTTTGTCAAAGGCGAGGGCCTGTCACCCAAAGCCCGTCGCGAGCTGTTGGGGCATTCGCAGCTGTCGCTTTCCCTGTGAACTTTCTCCTTCAGACGAAATTCGTCTAAAATGACCACATGTAGTCACACTGAGGATCGCTATGGAAACCCTACAAATTCGTGAAGCTAAAGCTAGCTTTTCTGCACTCGTGGCCGCGGCTGAAAAAGGCCGCCCCACCCTAGTTAGCCGCCATGGCCAACCCTGCGCCATGATTGTCCCGGTGGCCGATGGCGCGCGCCTGTACCCGCTTGAAATGCCCAACCTGGCTAACTATCTGCTGGCCCTGCCTGAGCCCTTTGCGATCGAACGCGACATCACGCCACTACGGGGCGTTGATTTTGCATAAAGGCTACCTGTTGGACACCAGTGTGGTGTCCGTGCTGGCCCCTGGGCGCCAAGCCTTTGTGCCCGCCCCATTGGCCAATTGGCTGCAAGCGCACCACAAAGCCCTGTTTCTGCCCAGCATTGCCGTTGCAGAGATGGCGCAGGGCATCGCCAAGCTGCGCCGCGCCGGTGGCGGCGAGCGGGCCGACCGGCTAGACCGCTGGCTGGACGGTTTGTTGGCCACCTACGCCGACCGCATCCTGCCGCTGGATGCGCCTGCCGCGCGCCTGGCCGGTCAAATTTCGGATGGGGCACAAGCCCAGGGCCGCCACCCCGGTTTTACCGATGTGGCCATTGCGGCATTGGCGCAAAACGCCGGCCTGCTGCTGCTGACCTGCAACCTCAAACACTTTGAACCGCTGGGCGTGGCCTGCGCAGACCCGTTGATTGCACTGCCGGCGTGACAGTAAATTTATGCAAAGAGTTCATGAATGTGATCAGTCTCGCCGTGAACGTCAAAGTTAGCAGCCTGCAAGTCATGCGCTGCCCAAAATCTCAACCCAGGCCTGTTTGGTTAGCGATTTCCAAGGCTTTGCGGTAGCCACCCAGGCGTTGTATGTGGGCCAGCAAGTCATTGAAAAACGGATGGGCGCAAAGCGTAGATGAGTTGCCGACCAGTAGCAGCTTGCGGCGGGCGCGGGTCATGCCTACGTTCATGCGGCGGATGTCGGAGAGAAAGCCTATCTCGCCATGGTTGTTGCTGCGCGTCAGCGAAATAGCAATGATGTCGCGTTCCTGGCCCTGAAACGAGTCGACAGTGCCCACGCTGAGCGTGCGG
>JAYULP010000278.1:0-4044 GCA_043763445.1 Polaromonas sp. | reverse complement strand
CCTGAGCAGTTCGCCGCACAAACCAAAGCCGAGTGCGCGGCGTATAAAAAAGCGCTGCAAGCCGGCCTGCTCAAGCTCGAATAAACCGAGGTTTTTCGGTGACACTGCAGCCATGACTGTTCCCCGCCCCGGCGCCGCCACACTGGCTACAAACGCATCAAACGCCGCCGCAATTGACGCCTCAATCGACACATTTATTGATGCTGTCTGGCTTGAAGACGGCTTGTCAAACAACACTTTGGCGGCCTATCGGCGTGACCTCACGCTGTATGCGCGTTGGCTAGCGCTCCAAACCCAGGGCGAGCGGGCACTCAATGCCACCACAGGCGCAGACCTGCAGGGCTACCTTGACTACAAGTTTTCGGCGTCGGGCGGTGGCAAAGCAACCTCAGCTAACCGCCGCCTGACTGTCTTGAAGCGCTACTTTCACTGGGCGCTGCGCGAGCGCATCACCACCGAGGATCCGACCGTCAAACTGTTGACGGCGCGGCAACCGGGCCGGTTTCCCTCTACCCTGACCGAAGCGCAAGTAAACGCGCTGCTGCTAGCGCCGGACAGCCGCACGCCGCTAGGCCAGCGCGACCGCGCCATGCTGGAGCTGATGTATGCCAGCGGGCTGCGGGTCAGTGAGCTGGTAGCGCTGAAAACTTACCACCTGAGTTTGAACGACGGCGTACTGCGCATCATGGGCAAGGGCAGCATGGAGCGGCTGGTGCCCTTTGGCCAGGCCGCGCGTGAGGCGGTCAACCACTACCTTGCCGGTGCGCGGGCGCTGATTCTGGCGGGCCAGCAAACCGAAGACCTGTTTGTCACCGCACGCGGTGCAGGCATGAGCCGGGTAATGTTTTGGCTGCTGGTTAAAAAATACGCTGCGCAAGCTGACATTGCCGTGCCGCCATCACCACACACCTTGCGCCATGCCTTTGCCACCCACCTGCTCAACCATGGAGCGGACCTGCGCGCAGTGCAGCTGCTGCTGGGTCACGCCGACATTTCGACCACCACCATCTACACCCACGTCGCCCGCGAGCGGCTCAAAACTCTGCATGCGGCGCATCATCCGCGCGGCTCTAAGTAAGCGCTGGCCAGGCGCTAGGCGAGCGCTGCCAGTTCGGGCTCGGTAAACCCAGCGCGCCGGCGAGCGTCCAAGTTCAGCGGCCCTTTCACGCGCGGCGCGCCGTACTGCGCTGCCAGCCGCGCGTAGGTGGCTACCGGCTCCAGACCACGCAGCGCGCACAGGTGGCGGTACCAGTGGTTGCCGATAGCCACATGGCCTACCTCGTCATGCAAGATGACGTCCAAAATTTCAACCGCGCGCAGCGCACCGGGCGTGCCCACTCGGCGCAGCTTGGCTTGCATGGGCGGGGTAGCGTCCAGGCCGCGAGCCTCCAGTGTCCGGGGCACCAGCGCCATCCGGGCCAGCACGTCGCCGGCGGTTTTATCGGTCATGTCCCACAGCCCAGTGTGGGCAGCAAAGTCACCATAGTCGCGGCCCATGGCCTGTAGTTGCGCCCGCAGCAAGCCAAAGTGCTTGGCCTCCTCGGCGGCCACCAGCGTCCAGTCCAGATAGTAGGCGGGCGGCATTGCTGGGAAACGCCAAACAGCGTCCAGCGCCAAGTTGATGGCGTTGAACTCGATATGGGCCACCGCATGCAGCAGCGCCGCCAAGCCGTCGGTTGTGAACGGCGAGCGCTTGGCAACGTCAAGGTGCAAGCGCAACTCGGGCCGTGATGGGCAACCAGGCAAGCCTGACGGCACAGCAAAGTGGGTATCAGTTGCTACTAAAATAGTAGCTGATTGAGCATGTAGATCAACGGCTAGACGCACTTTTGTATCTAAATCAGTGCTTTGAAGCGCCAGCAGAGCTTGGTAGCGCAGCTCAGCGCGCGGCGGCAAGGCAGGGGGCATTGGCATCATGGTGCGATTGTCGTGGATACGGCACAGCGCTGCTTTGTATGCCGCGCTCCTTACAATTGAAACTCACCCGGCAACAACCGAAAGACCTGCATGGCGCTCTACCAACTTGACGACCTTGTTCCCAGCGTTGACCCGTCAGCTTGGGTAGCCGACAGCGCGCAGGTAATCGGTCAGGTCAGTCTGGCGGCCGGCGCGAGCGTGTGGTTTGGGGTGGTGATTCGCGGCGATAAGGCGAGCATTTCAGTGGGCAAGGGCTCCAACATTCAGGACAACAGTGTGTTGCACGCCGACCGCGGTATGCCGCTGGTGATAGGCGAGCAGGTCACAGTGGGCCACCTCGCTATGCTGCACGGCTGCAGCGTGGGCGATGGCAGCTTGATTGGCATTGGCGCTGTTGTGCTCAATGGCGCCATCATCGGCAAGCATTGCCTGGTGGGTGCAGGCGCGCTGGTCACTGAGGGCAAGACGTTTGCGGCTGGCTCGATGATTATGGGCAGCCCCGCCAAGGCGGTGCGCGAGCTGTCGCCCGAGCAAATTACGGCTCTAAAAATGGGTGCACAACACTATGTAGGCAATGCTGCCCGCTACAAAGCCGGGCTTAAAAAGCTGGTTTGAGGCGTTTGCCGCGTCTCGAATTTTTCGGCAGTCCCTGCTTGTTACCTCCTTCCCAATTTTTTTCACGATTGCTGACATGTCTGAACTCCATAAATTTATTTTTGACGGCCTGCCTGTGCGCGGCATGCTGGTGCGCCTGACCGACGCTTGGCAAGAAACCCTCAAACGTCGGCGCGAGTCGGGTGGCTACCCGCAAGAAGTGCGGCATTTGCTGGGCGAGATGGCCGCCGCTGGCGTGTTGATGCAGGGCAACATCAAGTTCAACGGCGCGCTGGTATTACAGATTTTTGGCGATGGACCAGTCAAACTTGTTGTGGCCGAGGTGCAGCCCGACCTGAGCTTTCGCGCCACCGCCACGGTCACTGGCACGGTTGACGCGGGCATGTCACTTAGCCAGCTTGTCAATGTCAATAACCAAGGGCGCTGCGCCATCACGCTGGACCCAAAAGACAAGTTCCCGGGCCAGCAGCCCTACCAAGGCGTGGTGCCGTTGTTTGGTGACGCCAAGGAAAAAATAGAAAATTTAGCCGAGGTGCTGGAGCACTACATGCTGCAAAGCGAGCAGCTCGACACCAAGCTCATTTTGGCCGCTGACGGCAACGTAGCCGCCGGGTTGTTGATTCAACGGTTGCCGGTCAAAGGGCAGGGCAATTTGGAAGGGCAGATTGACCGCAGCGCCAATGAGGATCAAATTGGAGCCAACGAGGACTACAAACGCATCGCCATGCTGGCCGCCACGCTCACACGCCAGGAGTTGCTGACGCTGGACGCGGACACGATGTTGCACCGCCTGTTTTGGCAAGAGCCCATCACCCGGTTCGAGGTGTTGACTCCCCGCTTTGCATGCAGTTGCTCGCGCGAGCGTGTGCGCAGCATGCTGCGCGGCTTGGGTGCAGAGGAAGTGCAAAGCGTGGTGGCTGAGCAAGGAAAAGTCGGCGTGACCTGTGAATTTTGCGGGACGCAGTACGACTTTGACCCGGTAGACGCGACGCAACTTTTTACCCCTCCAACCCAACAGTTGCCGCCCACCGACACGGTGCAGTGAGCCCGCGCACTGGCTGGCGGGTTTTAGCCGTTTGCCCGTTCGGCCAGCAGGCTGCTGAGCAGTGCGCGCTCACAGGCCGGGTCGCTGCATTTGTCGCACGACCATGCCCAACGGCGTGACTGGACTGGAGCGGTGGCTTTTGTCTGGGCTAAACCGGTTGATTCAACGCACTCAGCTGCGTCAGTCAATTGAGCCGCGCCGCGCTCTGGCCCGGTTTGGAGTCGGCGCGTAACACTGGCGGTGGCCTGAACCAGACGCCGGGCCGTTGTGCCGTAGAGCACCTCAAACGCCAAACCACGCGCCGTCAGTTGCGCACGCCAGTGGGTCTGGCGCATTAACGCTGAGGCGGTAATGCCGCCTGTGTCCTGTCCAAACAACAGCCGCATGTCCGCGTCGAGCTGGTCGGTAAAACGCAGGCTCGAGCGAGCGGACAGTTGCGCCAGCGCTTGGCCAAGGCGGCGTGACCA
>JAYULP010000277.1:0-1609 GCA_043763445.1 Polaromonas sp. | reverse complement strand
AGCGATGCTGCACTGAGCTTGACAGCTCGGGTTGAGGATGATGGTTCTGGCTATAACGGTTGTATTGGTTCCGGCGGTTACAGCAGCTATGGCAGCTACGGCAGTTATGGCGGTAAAACTAGTAACAGTGGTGGTGCTGGTGGTGCTGCTGCTGCTGGCGATAACCGTGTCAACGGTGGTCACGGCAGCGGCGCGGCCACTGCAAAAATGACGATACCTGCAATTTAAGGCTTTCTGTGGCCTTGTACTGCACACAGCGGCCAGCCACGGCCGCTGTGGTTTGCATTGGATGGTTTGCACAGCGCGCTGCCGTCAGCAGCACCGTAGACTCTGGCGGCCGGACGCGTTGCTTTTGTTGTCAACAGCAGCGCCATTGGCCGCCGCCAAAGCGCTTTCTAACTCGTCCTGACCCGCATAACCACCACTGCCGCCATCTCGCCAGCGTTGTGCAAACTACCACCAGTGGCCCGGTGCTGCGAAGTATTCGCGCACTGTTCGCTCTCAAGTTGTTCAAGCCCGCCCGGCGCAAGCAAACCCTCCGACCAGCCAGGAGCGAATGAAAAATAATTTTTCTCACCTCGCTGAGCTGGCTCGATAAGTCCGGCTTTTAGTCGGTAAGTAACTGCTGTTTTGCAGTGCGAGCAGCCCGCGCAGGGCCGAAAATTGGTGGGCGGCGACGCTCAAGGTGTCCAAAGGTCAGGGCTTTGGTGCCTTTGCTGGCCTAAAGTGCCGCTCTAAAATAACGAGTATGTATGTTCATTTAAGAATTCACACTGAGTTTTCAGTGGTTGACGGCACCAACCGTATTGACGAAATTGTCAAGGCTGCCGCCAGCGACCTGCAGCCGGCGCTGGCCATTACCGACTTGTGCAACCTGTTTGGTACTGTTAAGTTCTACAGGGAAGCCCGCAGCATGGGGGTCAAACCGCTGATTGGCGCTGATGTGTGGGTGGAGGTGCCTGGCAGGCAAACTACCGCGCCGCCAGCACGGCTGTTGCTGCTGGTGCAAAACCACCGGGGCTACCTTAACTTGTCAGAACTGCTGACTCGTGCTTGGACAAAAAATGCGATTCAAAATCAGGCGGTGATCAAGCTAGAGTGGCTCAAAGAATTGGGCGACGGGCTGATTGCGTTGTCAGGCGCGCAGGGCGGGGCGGTGGGCCAAGCGCTGCTGCAGGGTGACACAGTGCAAGCCCGCAGCAGTGCGCTGTTTTTTGCTAATTTGTTCGCGCAGCGCTTTTATCTTGAAGTGCAGCGCGCTGAGCGTGCCGATGACGAGCGCCATGTGGCCGCTGCAGTGCAACTGGCTGTGCAACTGAAGTTGCCGCTGGTAGCGACGCATCCGGTGCAGTTTTTGGTCTGCGATGACTACGAGGCGCATGAGGCGCGAGTTTGTATCTCCGAGGGTGAAATTCTGGGCAATGCCCGCCGACAGCGCAAGTTCACCCGCCAGCAGTACTTCAAGTCCAACGCTGAGATGGCGGCGCTGTTTGCCGACCTGCCCGTGGCCTTGGCCAATTCGGGCGAAGTCGCTAAGCGTTGCAATTTAACGCTGGAACTCGGCAAGCCTATGCTGCCCGAATACCCCACGCCCGAAGTCAACGGCACA
>JAYULP010000276.1:0-4060 GCA_043763445.1 Polaromonas sp. | reverse complement strand
TGGCCGAGGTGTTTGCCGCGCTGTTTCCGTGTGGCTCGGTGACCGGCGCACCCAAGGTCAAGGCCATGCAGCTCATCGACGCCCTTGAAAGCGCGCCGCGTGGTGTGTATTGCGGCGCGCTGGGGGTGGTGCGGCCCAGCCCGCAGGGCATCGTAGCGACCTTTAATGTGCCAATTCGTACGGTCACCGTGCGGCAATCAGTGGCTCAGTGCAGCATTGGCAGCGGCATTACTGCCGACGCGACGGCTGACGGCGAGTGGCGTGAATGGCAGCACAAGCGCGCCTTTGTTGACCGCGCCAGCCAGCCGTTTGAGCTGCTGGAAACCTTGGCCCTGGTCAACGGCCATTACCGTCATGCGCCATTGCACTTGGCCCGGATGGCCCGCGCGGCTGCGCATTTTGGCTTTGAATACGTCGAGCGCAGCAACGGCGCTGCCGCCCAGGCGCTGGCTGCTCTGCTGGTGCGCTACCCCCAGGGTGCCTGGCGCATACGCCTGCTGGTGGACCGGCATGGCTTGGCGCGCGCGCAAGCCTTTGCGCTGCCGGAGTCAACTCAGCCGGTCAAGCTGCAGCTGGCTAGCCGGCCACTGCTGGAGGCCCATAGCGAATTCACACGCTTTAAAACCACCCGCCGCGCTCACTATGACGCCTTCACGCCAACCGAGCCGGGCGTGTTTGACACCGTGCTGTGGAACGAGCAGCGCGAGATCACCGAATGCACCCGTGGCAACGTGGCGATGTTGGTCAAGGGCTGCTGGGTGACGCCGCCGCTGGCCTGCGGCTTGCTAGGCGGCGTGGCGCGCGCACTGGCTTTGCAGTCAGGCCAGCTGGTCGAAAAAGTGGTACGTGTCGATGAGCTGCCTGACGTGCAGGAGTGGGCGTTTTTGAACAGCCTGCGGGGCTGGATTCAAGCGCAAAAGGTGTAAGGCGTGCCCACTGCCTGCGCCCGCTCACGCCGTGCGCGCGGTGGGCCTTAGCAGGCTAGCGGCGTCAAAATGGTAGGCGTCGCCACCGCTGCTAACTGCGGGTAGTCTTGGCTGAAGTGCAGGCCACGGCTTTCCTTGCGGGCCTGGGCCGAGCGCACGATAAGCTCGGCGACCTGCACCAAGTTGCGCAGCTCCAGCAGGTCGCGGGTGACGTGAAAGTGCGTATAAAACTCGGCAATTTCTGCTTGCAGCAAGGTAATGCGGTGAGCGGCGCGCTCAAGGCGTTTGTTGGTGCGCACAATACCGACATAGTTCCACATGAATCGGCGCAGCTCATCCCAGTTGTGGGAAATAACGACCGACTCGTCAGCATCGCGCACGCGGCTGTCGTCCCAGCGGGGCAGGCCAGCTTGGGACGGCCGAGCGGTGCGGGCAATGTCTTCGGCCGTGGCTTGGGCAAACACCATGCACTCGACCAGCGAATTGCTGGCCAGCCGGTTGGCCCCGTGCAGGCCGGTGCAAGCAGTCTCGCCAATAGCGTAAAGCCCGGCCATATCAGTTCGGCCTGCCAAGTCGGTGAGTACACCGCCGCAGGTGTAGTGCGCGGCCGGCACCACCGGAATGGGCTGCTTTGCGATGTCAATGCCCAGCTCCAGACAGCGCGCATAAATATTGGGGAAATGCGCCAGGATGAACGCCAGCGGCTCGTGTGAAATGTCGAGGTAAACGCAGTCAAGCCCGTGCTTTTTCATCTCAAAGTCAATGGCGCGGGCCACCACATCACGCGGGGCCAGCTCAGCGCGTGCGTCGTGCTGCGGCATAAAGCGGCTGCCGCCTGCGGCGTCAGGCAACAGCAGCCGCCCGCCTTCGCCGCGCACGGCTTCGGTGATTAAAAACGACTTGGCGTGCGGGTGGTACAGGCAAGTGGGGTGGAACTGAATGAACTCCATGTTGGCAGCGCGGCAGCCGGCCCGCCAGGCCGCCGCTATACCGTCGCCGGTGGCCGTGTCGGGGTTGGTGGTGTACAGGTAGACCTTGCCGGCACCACCTGTGGCCAAAATAGTGTGTCCGGCGCTGAAGGTCACGACCTCATCGGTGGCCTCGTTCAGGGCGTACAAACCTAGGCACTGGTTGCCGTCCTGCGTTTGCCCGACTTTGCGGCGGGTGATCAGGTCAACCAGCGTGTGGTGCTCAAACAAGGTGATGTTGGCTGTGCGGCGGACCTGCTCGATCAGCGTGCGCTGCACCGCCGCGCCGGTGGCATCTGTTACATGCACGATGCGGCGGGCGCTGTGGCCGCCCTCGCGGGTCAGGTGCAACTGGCCGTTTTCTTCAGAAAACGGCACGCCCATGGTTTGCAGCCAGGCAATGGTTGCCGGTGCGTTTTGCACCACTAAACGAGTAGCGGCTTCGTCGCACAGGCCGGCGCCGGCTACCAAAGTGTCGTCGACATGCGCCTCGAAGCTGTCGCCTTGCTCCAGCACAGCCGCAATGCCGCCCTGAGCCCAGCCGCTGGAGCCGTCAGCCATGGCGCGTTTGGTCAAAATGGCTACGCGGTGCGTGGGTGCCAAGCGCAGCGCTGCTGTCAGGCCCGCCAGGCCGCTGCCCACAATCAAAACGTCAAAAGTGTGTTGCATGGGGTGTCCGCAATGTTGAGGTGAGGTCAATGTCTTGTGCCGGGGTAGTAGCTAGCTGCACATAAATTGGTGCAAAGGCTTCGGCCTGGGTCAGCTCCAGCAGGCCTTCTTTGGTTAGCTCGAGCAGCGCAATAAAGGTCACTACCAGCACTGGTATGCCGCCGCGGGTGTCAAACAGCCGCTCGAACTCAAGAAACTCACGGCCTTGCAGGGCGCGCAGCACGATGCCCATGTGCTCGCGCACCGACAACGCCTCACGCGTGATGACATGGTGTTCAATTAGCTGTGCCCTTTTGGTGATGCCTTGCCAAGCCAATTGCAGGTCAATGGCCTGCACGTCGGGGTAGCGAAGCACCAGCGACTGCTCGACAAATACCTGCGCGGGCAAAAAGTCGCGGCCGCATTGAGGCAGGGCGTTCAGGCAGTGAGCAGCGAGCTTGAGCTGCTCGTACTCCAGCAAGCGGCGCACCAGCTCGGCCCTGGGGTCTTCGGCTTCGCCGCCAGCAGCGAGCTTTTTGGGCGGCAACAGCATGCGCGACTTGATCTCGATCAGCATGGCGGCCATCAGCAGGTACTCCGCGGCCAGCTCTAAGTTGGTGGCGCGAACGTCCTCGACGTAAACCAGGTACTGGCGCGTGAGCGCGGCCATCGGAATATCGAGAATATTGAAGTTCTGCCGGCGAATCAGGTACAGCAGCAGGTCGAGCGGGCCCTCAAACGCGTCCAGAAATACCCGCAGCGCTTCAGGCGGAATGTACAGGTCACGCGGCATGGCGAACAGCGGCTCACCATACAGGCGCGCCAGCGCCACCGGGTCCACCACCAAGGCTGGGCTGCTTGACGATTGAGCTTGAGCGCTGGCGCTCTGAGAGCGCGCTGGGTCAGCCGGCGGTGCGCCCGGCGGCAGGCTCGGTGCAAGCAAAGGCAAGGGCAGCGGCGCCAACACATCAACCCTCAGAAAAAAGCGCTCAGCATGCTACTAAATATATAGCGGTTGAGAATGTAAATACGCGGGCTTCATCGCGTTTTGACCAAAAAAGCCGGTTATTTGCTGTTGGGGTGGTTGTCGGTGCGGTACACATAGGACTGTTGGGCAACGCGGCCATCGAGGTAGTCCGCCTGCTCGGCAGCCACCAGCTTTTTGTCCCACAGCAGTGCACGGCCAGCCCGCTGCTCAGCTTCAAGCGTCGGCTTGTTGGCCTTGAGCTGTGCAATGAACTGGGTAGTGTCGGAGGTGTAGTCGGGGCGGCGAAAAAAGGACATGGCGCTTGGTTTTCAAAAAAATGAGAGGTGGCTTTGAGTTTACCGGGGGACTGCTTTGCTGGTTGCTTGGCCAGCAGTGCCCACGGCGGCAAAGGGCTTGTCGCTGGGGCAGTCGTGGCGGCTGCTGGGCTGCGCGGGAGCTGCTGAACAGGCTTTTTCTCATTTTTAAGCTAAACCAGCTTCTTGCCGCCGGATTTATTGCCTCGGTAGCTATTAAAAAAATAGCACATCAAG
>JAYULP010000275.1:0-4074 GCA_043763445.1 Polaromonas sp. | reverse complement strand
TGGATAACGCAGTTAGTGACATGACGAAAATTGCGGGACAAAAGCCCGTTGTAACGAAGGCTAAAAAAGCTATTGCCGGATTCAAGATTCGTGAAGATTTGCCGATTGGCTGCATGGTCACTCTGCGCGGTGTTCAGATGTATGAATTCCTTGACCGTTTTGTAACAGTAGCACTGCCGCGGGTACGCGACTTTCGCGGCATATCGGGCCGAGCGTTCGATGGCCGGGGTAACTACAACATTGGCGTAAAAGAGCAAATTATTTTCCCTGAAATTGAGTACGACAAAGTTGACGCTTTGCGTGGTCTCAATATCAGCATCACCACAACGGCCAAGAACGATGAAGAGTGCAAAGCGCTTCTCACCGCTTTCCGTTTTCCGTTCAAGAACTGAAGGCGCAAGATGGCAAAACAAGCACTACTGCAGCGTGAACTGAAGCGTGACAAATTAGTCGCCAAGTTTGCAAAAAAACACGCGGAATTAAAAGCTATCTCCAATGATGCGAAACGTCCTGATGACGCGCGCGCTCTGGCTCGGCTTGAACTCCAAAAGTTACCGCGCAACGCTAACCCAACGCGTCAACGTAATCGTTGTGCAATAACGGGTCGCCCGCGCGGCACGTTCCGTCAGTTCGGCTTGGCTCGCGCCAAGATTCGTGAGTTGGCATTCGCCGGTGATATCCCTGGTATCACCAAGGCAAGCTGGTAAGTATAGGAGCGCAAAAAAATGAGTATGAGTGATCCTATCGCCGATATGTTGACGCGTATACGCAACGCACAAATGGTTGAAAAAGCAGTTGTGTTAGTCCCGTCTTCAAAAGTCAAAGTTGCCATCGCCCAAGTCCTGAAGGACGAGGGTTATATTGATGGATTCTCAGTCAAAATTGAAGATGGTAAAGCGCAGTTAGAAATTGCGCTGAAATACTATGCTGGCCGGCCAGTAATCGAGCGCATCGAGCGCGTTAGCCGCCCAGGCTTGCGCGTGTACAAAGGACACGGTGCTATTCCACAAGTCATGAATGGCTTGGGAGTAGCGATTGTTACAACGCCTCAAGGTGTTATGACTGATCGCAAGGCTCGCGCTACCGGTATCGGTGGCGAAGTTCTTTGCTATGTAGCCTAACGACGGCACTGAGGAGTAACTAAAATGTCACGTGTAGGAAAAATGCCGGTCTTATTGCCTGAGGGCGTAGACGTCGGATTCAAAGACAATCAAATTAACGTCAAGGGCGTACTAGGCGCTCTGGGTTTGCGGCAAAATGCGCTTGTGGGTATCAAAAATGATGCTGGTAAGTTAACGTTTGAGCCGACGAACGCGTCACGCGAAGCGAATGCTATGAGTGGCACCATGCGCCAGCTGGTCAACAACATGGTGGTTGGGGTAACGAAGGGTTTTGAAAAAAAGCTCAACTTGATTGGTGTGGGCTACAAAGCGCAAGCACAAGGCCCAAAACTCAATTTGACGGTTGGCTACTCCCACCCTGTTGTCATGGATATGCCCGCTGGCATTACCGTCACGACGCCAACACCAACTGAGATTTTAATCAAAGGTGCTGATCGTCAACGAGTCGGACAGATTGCAGCAGAGGTTCGTGCAGTACGTCCGCCTGAGCCTTACAAGGGTAAGGGCATCCGTTATTCGGATGAAAAAATCACCATTAAAGAAACTAAAAAGAAATAAGGAGCGGCATGATGTTGACCAAAAAACAGCAACGCCTTCGTCGTTCGCGCCAGACTCGAATCCGAATTGCAACTCAGGGTGTTGCGCGCTTAACGGTGAACCGTACCAATTTGCATATTTATGCAACTGTTATTTCCGGTGATGGCACTAGGGTGTTGGCAGCAGCCTCTTCTGTAGAGGCTGACATGCGCAAAGAAATTGGTGCATCCGGCAAGGGTGGCAATGTGGGAGCGGCTCAGGTAATCGGCAAACGTATTGCTGAAAAAGCGAAGGCTGCGGGAGTGGATAAAGTCGCCTTCGATCGTGCAGGGTTTGCGTACCATGGCCGTGTCAAGGCACTAGCAGATGCTGCTCGCGAAGCCGGTTTGCAATTTTAATAACGCTGGCAGACTGGATCTACTATGGCTAAATTTCAAGCAAAATCACAAAGCGATGCTCCAGACGATGGTCTGAAGGAAAAAATGATCGCGGTGAATCGGGTCACTAAGGTGGTCAAGGGCGGTCGCATCCTTGGCTTCGCCGCTTTGACGGTTGTTGGTGACGGTGACGGTAGCGTTGGTATGGGTAAAGGCAAGTCGAAGGAAGTACCTGCGGCGGTGCAAAAAGCGATGGAAGAAGCGCGTCGCAACATGAAAAAAGTTTCGCTGAAAAACGGAACTATTCACCACAATGTATTTGGTCACTGGGGCGCTGCGAATGTCATGATGGCACCTGCTCCGAAGGGAACTGGAATTATTGCTGGTGGACCAATGCGAGCCGTATTCGAGGTCATGGGAATCACCGACATCGTTGCCAAAAGCCATGGGTCAAGCAATCCATATAACATGGTACGGGCAACTATGGACGCATTAAATAACTCGACGACTGCTTCTGCAATTGCTGCAAAACGTGGTAAGTCGGTTGAAGATATTTTCGGCACGGGCGGCAACTGAAATGAGCATCGAAACTAAACTTAAAGTACAGCTGATTCGAAGCCCTATCGGTACGAAGGAATCGCATCGAGCGACAGTTCGTGGCTTGGGTTTGCGTGGCATTAACAGCATTAGTGAACTTGAAGATACACCGTCTGTGCGCGGAATGATCAACAAGATTAGCTATCTGGTCAAGATTATCTGAGCGAGAAAAAATTATGGAATTGAACGGAATCAAACCTAGCGAAGGCGCTAAACACGCTAGACGTCGTGTAGGTCGGGGCATTGGTTCGGGGCTTGGCAAAACTGCTGGTCGTGGACACAAGGGCCAAAAGTCGCGTTCGGGCGGCTATCACAAAGTTGGTTTTGAAGGCGGTCAGATGCCAATGCATCGGCGCTTGCCGAAGCGTGGATTTAAATCTCATTTACTCCAGTACAACGCTGAAGTAACTCTGGATGCACTCCAAGCCCTCGGACTGACGGAAGTTGACTTGCTAGTTCTCAAGCAGGCTGGTCTAGTTAGTCACCGTGCAAAGAATGTAAAGGTCATCAGCACTGGTACGATCACGGTTGCAGTAACGCTGAATGGTATCAGTGCAAGTGCTGGTGCTAAGGCATTCATCGAAGCAGTTGGCGGCGTAGTTGCGTAAGCATTGACGGAAAACTAAGTGGCCACAACGATCGATCAAGCAGCGAAATCCGGCAAATTCGGTGACTTGCGTACAAGACTAGTCTTTTTGTTGCTTGCCTTAGTGGTTTACAGATTAGGTGCGCACATTCCAGTTCCAGGGATTGATCCTACACAACTAAAGGAACTTTTCAAAGGACAACAAGGTGGCATTTTGAATTTATTCAATATGTTTTCTGGTGGTGCCTTGTCCAGGTTTACGGTTTTTGCTCTAGGCATTATGCCCTACATCTCAGCATCAATTATTATGCAGCTGCTGAGTTACGTAGTACCAACATTCGAACAAATAAAAAAAGAAGGTGAGAGCGGTCGGCGAAAAATTACACAGTACACACGCTACGGAACATTGGGACTCGCGCTCTTTCAATCGATTGGAATAGCAGTTGCATTAGAGAGTTCTCCGGGATTAGTTTTAATGCCTGGATTTGGATTTCGGATGACTGCCGTTGTCAGTCTTACGGCGGGTACAATATTTCTAATGTGGTTGGGTGAGCAAATTACTGAACGTGGCTTGGGTAACGGTATTTCAATATTGATTTTTGCCGGGATTGCAGCAGGTCTTCCAAATGCGATGGGCGGACTACTTCAATTAGTTCAGACCGGCGCGATGAGTATTTTCATCGCATTGTTGATTATTTTGGTAGTAGCCCTTGTAACGTATTTTGTGGTGTTTGTTGAGCGGGGTCAGCGTAAAATCTTAGTTAACTACGCACGGAGACAAGTCGGAAATAAGGTGTATGGTGGGCAGTCTTCGCATCTACCGTTGAAGTTAAATATGGCGGGGGTAATTCCACCT
>JAYULP010000274.1:0-1624 GCA_043763445.1 Polaromonas sp. | reverse complement strand
CAGTGAGCAAGAAAAGCCCTGCGGTAGACCGCCCGAGTCTGGGCTGTTGCCGACCGCAGGGCGTTGCGCAGGCCACTTTCAACACGGTATTGAGCGCGGTCAATTGGGTGCGCTGCGCGCCGTCCTGTGGCCTATGGCGGCACTACCATCGTTGATAACAAGATGAAAATACGGCAGTTGTAGGTCTTTGAATAATCGCCCTTAAACCCGTGCGCCGCAGAAGGCTTATCTCCTGGCTTCGTCGTCCTCGGCCTCGTCTCTGTCCCTTAACTCGCCGTTTTTGCGCCCTGAAAACATCGTCCACCAAATAATGAACACGAAGATCAGCAGCGCGCCCAGCGCTTCGAGCAACAACAACGTCATGAATTCTCCGTGGTGGGCTTTCGCCCGAGGGGTGTGGCTAAGGGCGTTGATTATCGGGGCGGCAGTGGTGCTGGCGGCCTGCGGCAGCGCACCGCTGCAAGTACCTCCCGCCGATGCGGGCGCACCCGACGGCGCTGCGGCGGCGGCGGCGGCGGTATTTTCCGCCGGCAGCGGCCCGCTGCCGGCGGCGCTGCTGCAGCCTAAAAGCCGTTGGACGGCGGTACGCTGGGCGGAGTTGCCCGGCTTTGAAAGCGACGCCTTGCACGAGGCGTGGGCCGCATGGCTCAAAAGCTGTGAGCGCCCAGGGCCGCGTTTTGCGCCGCTGTGTGCTGAAGTGCGCCGCCTGAGCATTGCCACCGACGCTGTGCAGCGCGCCTGGATGCTGGCGCGGCTGCAGCCCTACCGCGTCGAGTCGTTGCAGGGCAGCAGCGACGGGCAACTGACCAGTTACTACGAGCCGGTGCTGCGTGCCAGCCGGCAAAGCAGCGCTGAGTTCACCGTGCCGCTGTACCGCGCACCGGCTGGGCTAGGCAGCCGCAAGCCGTGGTTTTCACGGCAAGAAATTGACACCCTGCCCGAGGCGCGCGCGGCGCTAGCTGGCCGTGAAATCGCATGGCTGGCTGACCCGATTGACGCGCTGATGCTGCATATTCAAGGCTCCGGCCGACTGGCGTTGAGCGATGCTAGCGGTGCGCCGCAAACGGTACGCGTGGCCTTTGGCGGCACCAATGAGCAGCCGTACCGCAGCGTCAACCAGTGGCTGCTGGAGCAGGGTGTGAGCAAAATCAACCCCTGGCCTGACGCCACCAAAGCCTGGGTGGCCCAAAACCCGCAGCGGCTGCAGCAGCTGTTGTGGAGCAACCCGCGCTTTGTGTTTTTCAAGGAAGAGCCTTTGGGTGACTTTGACGCCGCTTTTGGCCCCAGGGGCGCGCAAGGCGTGCCACTGACGCCGGGCCGCTCCATCGCCGTTGACCCGGGCAGCATTCCCTACGGCACCCCGGTGTGGCTGGCCTCCAGTGGCCGTGCGGTCAATCTGCAAAAACTGGTGTTTGCGCAAGACACCGGCAGCGCCATTGTGGGCGCGGTGCGGGCCGACTACTTTGCCGGCACTGGCGTTGAGGCCGGCCTGCTGGCGGCCAAGGTCAACCAGCCGCTGCGGCTGTGGGTGCTGTGGCCGAAGTGACCGCACCGCGAGGCAAACCATCCCTTGCGTTCAGGCAGCAGCAAATTGCTATAAAAATAGTAGCTACGCAGGGTTTAA
>JAYULP010000273.1:0-1627 GCA_043763445.1 Polaromonas sp. | reverse complement strand
AGGCAGTTTGGGTGTCTTCGCCGCGGAGCCACGGTAGCGCTGCGAAGCCATTGAGTATATGAAAAATCAAGGGCTTGCGTCAATTTTCGCGCTGTTTGCGGGGCGCATTTACAACGCAACCAGTTAAAATTAGGCCATGTTTTCTTACCGCCATGCCTTTCACGCAGGCAACCATGCTGATGTGCTCAAGCACACCACGCTGATCGCCATCTGCAAGTACCTGACCCAAAAAGACACGGCATTGACCGTAATCGACACCCATGCGGGCGCGGGGCTTTATCGCCTTGATGGCGATTACACCGAAACTAGCGGTGAAGCCAGAGAAGGTATTTTCAAGCTAATTTCAGCGCAAAAAGCGGCTCTCGCCGCCGCTTTGACTGCCAAGTCAGCTACAAAAAAAGTAGCAGTTTTACCCGCCGCCGTTTTGAGCGAGTGGAGCCCAGCGCTACAAGACTACATCGACGCGCTGCGCGGGTTGAACGCCCAGTTCGCTGAAACTGGTGAGCCTGCCCACTTGAAAATCTACCCTGGCTCGCCTTTTCTGGCGCAGCAATTCATCAGCGGGCGCGACAAGCTCAAGTTGTTTGAGTTGCATCCAACGGACTTCAAGTCGCTGTCCGGGAACATTGAGCAGTTGGGCGTGGGGCGCCAGGTCTCGACAGCGCGCGAGGACGGCTTTGAGGCACTCAGGACTTTTTTGCCACCGCCGGCTCGCCGTGCGCTGGTGCTTTGCGACCCCAGCTACGAGATGAAAAGCGACTACGGGCGCGTGGCGGACTGCATGGCCGACGCGGTCAAACGCTTCGCCACCGGAACCTACGCGGTGTGGTATCCAATTATTCCGCGCACCGAGGCGCACGACTTGCCGCGCAAGCTCAAAACCCTGGCAGTCAAAGCCGGCCGCAGCTGGCTAAACGCTACGCTCACGGTCAAGTCCAGCAAGCTCACCACCGATGACGCTGGCGATGTGGTGCGCCCTGGCCTGCCGGCCAGTGGCATGTTTGTGATTAATCCGCCCCACACGCTCAAAGCCCAACTGCAGGCCGCTTTGCCGCAAATGGCAGCGTTACTTGGACAAGACCGCAACGCGGGCTTCACGCTAGAGCACGGCGGTTAAGCGCTTTTACAACGCCGCGCGGCGCACCAATTCAACTTGGGCAGACGCCATGCTTGCCGTGGCCGCCGGGGATGGCCTGCAGCCAATGTTGTGGTTGCGCTTCGGGCTACCTGCGCAGGCCACAATGCCGTTGGGCGGCAGCGCCACAACGCTGTGCAAAGCAGCACACGCGGCGCGCCCGAACTGCGTTTGTCAATTGCACCCAAAAGGGCAATGCCATACACTTTTACATAAAGCGCAGTTTTTTACCTTGCATACACATGCACCGCGCTAGTTGAAAAAACAGGTGCCTTTTCCGTTTCAGCGGCGGGCGCAACTTAAAGGCAGACATTCCATGACGACACCCCATCGCTGCGCTCTGATTGGCTTTTCAGTCTTTGAGTACAAAACATTCGCCGCATTTTTCAAACTGACAGCACGACGCTTTCGAGGCTGCAAAATCTATGAAAACGTCGACTCCTGCGAAGTCGCAGTGGTCAACGCGGACGACAACGCTGCGCTCAGCGCTTT
>JAYULP010000272.1:0-4098 GCA_043763445.1 Polaromonas sp. | reverse complement strand
CCGTCGGCACATGCACAACCCGTACCGACTGGCGGCTCGGGTCCGCCACACTTTTTACGGCCATGACCACGGCCAGCGAGCGGCTGGCATACAGCCTTTTGAACATGGTGGGCGGCAACAAGCTGCCATGCAGGGGAAAGCTGCTTTCAATTCGGTAGTCGCTGGTTGACATGGAACGCCTTGTATGGATCGCTGAAATGCCACTATCTTGCACTTGAACGATGTCGTTGTGTTGACAAACCAGAACCCTCAGCGTTAGCGGTGTAAGCAAACGAAAGCCTACGCCGGCGCACTGGGCATTTGTTACCAGTCTTCTTTTACTGCCAGCACAGCGTCACGCCCGGCTGCGGCGCGGCCGGCTAGCCAAGCGGTCGCTGTACCTGCCAGTACCACTGCGCTGCACAAGGCAAGCAGCCGGAGCCATGGAATTTGCAGGTCCATCGTCCAGTGAAAGCTTTGCGGGTTCACCACATGGACCAGCACCACCGAGACCGCCAACCCCAACGCTAACCCGGCGATTGAGCCAATCAACGTCCAGGCCGCGCCTTCGCCAGCGACCACGGTCAAAATTTGCCGCCGGGTAAGCCCTAGGTGCGCTAGCAACCCGAACTCCTTGCGACGGGCCAGCACCTGCGCGCTAAAACTCGCTGCCACGCCAAACAGGCCGATGCCGATAGCGACGCCCTGCAGCCAGTAGGTCACGGCAAAACTACGGTCAAAAATCGTCAGTGACAGCGCACGAATTTGCCGCGCTGAGGCCAGCTCTACCAGCCCTGCTGCGCCTGACTGCTGCTCTGCCAGCGCGACAACAGCGCGCTGCACCGCCGCCTCGCTGGCAGCGGGCTGAAGCGAGATTGCCAAATCGTTGACGCGCGCGTCGCCGGTCAAGCGCTCAAAATCGCGCTGGGCCATGGCGACAGCACCAAACTGCCGGGCATAGTCGCGCCAAACACCGGCAACAAAAAATCGGACGTCAGCTAAATTTGCTATTTTTTCAGTAGCTAAAGCGGAACTGTTTACAACGGCGGGAGCCTCAAACGCCTTCAAAAGGGGCGAAAAAACGGAACCCAAGCGTGCGCCATACAGCTCCACCATTGCTTCGCTCACATAAATACCAACATCACCGCTGGGCACTGGCAGCGGGTTGCCCACCAGCGGCAGCGCTTGGGCCGGCTGGTCGAGGTTGCGCGAAATCAAGGCCACAGCCGGCTGGCTGGCGTCCAGCAGAACCTGCGTGGTCCGCACTGACGTGACGCGGGCCACGCCGTCCAGCGCCGCTACCGCTGCGGTGAAGCGGGCTGAAAAATAGGCACCGTCAGCGGCTAAAGCGCTAGCTGCGGTGCGCGCATACAGGTCAGCTGGCAGCACCACGTCCAGCCACTGCATGACCGAGCCGCGAAAACTGGCCACCATTACCGTTAGCGCTACCGCCAGGCTCAACGACGCTACCACGCCGCTAACGGCTACGGCGGCACTTTCACGCACCCGCCGGGCGCGCTCCACGGCCAGCAGGGGCAGCAGCCGGTGGGCTGCCAGCGGAGCCAGTCGGTCATACAGCAGCGAGACACCCCACGGCAGCGCGGTAATGCCGCCAATCAGCAGCAGCGCCACTGACACATAAGCGGCCAGCGCAATGCCAAACATCGGCGGGGCCAGTGCTGCCGCTACCCCAGCTGCAATTAGCAGTGCGCTAAGCCAGTGCGCATGGCTGCCTACCGGGGCCGCGCCCAAGCCCTTGAGGGTTTGCGCTGGCGGCAACTTTTGCGCAGCACGGGCCGGCCACCAGCCGCCGACGCCAGCGGCGGCTACGCCCAGCGTGCCATACAGTACGGCGGCCCAGGTGTCGAACTGCAAGGCAGGAGCCACGCCGGCGAAATAGCCGCCACCCAAGTCGCCACCCAGCAGCCGCAGTGCCAGCGCCGCCAGCGCCGTGCCGACGGCCACGCCAAGCGCGCTGCCGACCAGGCCCAACAGCACCGATTCGGCCAGCACCAGGCTCAGGCGTTCACGCCCGGTCAGGCCCAGCACTCCCAGCAAGGCCAGCTGTTGCGCTCGTTTGGCCACACTTAACGACAGCACAGAAAACACCAAAAAAGCCCCGGTAAACAGCGCCACCAACGCCAGCACCGTCAGGTTGACGCGGTAGGCGCGCGACAAGTTACTCACCCGCTGAGCGTCGTCGCCCGGGGCTGCCGCAGTAACGTTTTTCGGCAACGCCAGATGGGCAACAAAACGCTTGACATCGGTACCCGGCGCCAGCGTCAGGTCAATGCGAGAGAGTTGTCCCACCTTGCCGAACAGGTCTTGCGCCGCCCCTAGGTCCATCACTGCCAGCGGAGCACCGCTGGCGTTGACGCGGCCCGCTACCACTGCTTTTTGCAGCGTCAAGCCGCTTTGAATTTGCAGGGGCAGTGCGCCCAGCAGCTGGCGAGCAGCAGGGTTTAGAAACACGGTGTTTGGCGCAAACAACGCAAACCGGTTGCCGTCATCGGCCGGACCCCCGGCTGTGCTGGTATCAGGCACCGGCATGAGCGACGCCGCCATGCCTGCTACCACCAGTGCGTCCACTCCCACAATACGCAGCGCCACACGGCTAGCGGGGTTTCCCGCCCGCTCGCTGGTCACCGCGTAGCTGCCAAGCTCCAGCACCGGACTGGCCAGCCGCACCTCGGGCAAGGCGGTAACCTGGGTGTACAAGGCCTCATCAAAGCTGCCCTGCACCGCGCGCAGCTCAAGGTCACTTTGCCCATTGACTGCCCGCACCGCCTGTGAAAACTCCGCCAGTGCCGAGGCGTTGATCAAATGCGTGGCAAACGCCAGCGCTACACCCAACATAACCGCTGCCACGGCAGCCGCATTGCGCCAAGGGTGGTGGGTGAGCTCCCGCCAGGAAAATGTTCGAAGAAGCGCGAGCAGGGTGAAAGTCACCGCCAGATTGTGCCGCCAAGGCGATGTACCGGTTGTGAACACGGCTACGTTGTGGCCGTCCGAGCCCGCAAGCAAGTGGCCTGTCAGCGGGCCAATACAGCGGTTTACTGCGGGCGCGGCCCGACAAAAAAGTTTCAGTACCGCCGCCAGGCTTTGAAAAAGTAAAGCGTCTGGCCCCGTGTGATGAGTCAGTGCTTTAACCCCGTTTCGCTGAACAAGCCCAGCTCAGCAGCAGCGCTGGGCTTGCCTTGGGGGAGTTTAAGGCTGGTTTGTACCAACAAGCCCCAAGCCCAGCGCGGGGCAAACGGGGGGCAAACGGGGGGCAAAACAATTTTTCTCGCCGCTGCAGCCCGTCTTTAAGCACTGCGCTTTGGGCTAGCAGCCGCTAAGCGTTGCACACACGCGCCAAATGGCAAAAGTGTCATTTAACTCAGTAGTCTGCTCGCTAAACTTCCCACTCTTGTAATGCGCAATTGTCTGCGCTGCACGTATCAAAATTGAGGAGCCTGTCACCATGAAACCTGTACGAATTTGTCTTTTGGTTTTCCTAGCGTCAGCGTTGGCAGCTTGCGGCGGCGGCTCGTCCGCAACGACTGATGCGGGCAGCGCAACGACCACCACAGCCGCTGCACCAGCGGCCACCAGCGGCACAGCGGCGGGCACAGCGGCGGGCGCAGCGGCGGGCACAGCGGCGGGCACAGCGCCGGCTACCGGCAGCCCAGGGGTCAAGACAGCTGCTGTGCCGGGCGCACCAACGATTGGCGCAGTCACAGCGGCAAGCAATCAGCTTAGCGTGGCATTTACGCCACCAAGCTCTGCCGGCTCAGCGACCGTGACGTCCTACACAGCGACTTGCGGTGCGGTAGCAGCCAGCGGCCCCGCGTCTCCTTTGACGGTGACAGGTTTAACCAACGCGACCCCTTACAGCTGCACCGTCACAGCGACCAGCAGCGCCGGCGTCGGTCCGGCCTCAAGCAGCGCCACCGGCACACCTGTCAGCGCTGTGCCCAGCAGCTTGGCCATGACCTACGGCGCTGCGGCGCCTTTTGCCAAGGTAATGGCGACGAGTTTCGCGCCCTCCGCCTTGGTGCCTGCCAGCACCCTAGCGACGCGCGGCCGCTACCTACTGTCAGACGCACCGGTTGCCAGCAGCACTGCCAACTACCTGAG
>JAYULP010000271.1:0-4099 GCA_043763445.1 Polaromonas sp. | reverse complement strand
TTATCAATAAAAATTAAATAACAACCTGACAAAAAAATATGCTCGATGCCCGCCAGCTAGATGCCCTTGTCGCGGTGGTCGAACACGGCAGTTTTGGGGCGGCCGCCAAGGCCCTGAGCCTTACGCTCGCGGCAGTGTCACTGCGCATCAAGTGCCTAGAAGACACACTGGGCCAGCGGCTGTTGGTGCGCGGCAAGCAGGTGCGCGCTACCCCGGCCGGCCAGGCCCTGCTGGGCCATGCGCGCCAGGTCCGTTTGATGGAGGCGGGCCTGGTCACCGGCCTGCGCGGCGGTGGCCCTAGCCAGCCGATGCAAACGCTGAGCGTAGCGGTCAATGCCGACTCGCTGACCAGCTGGTTTTTGCCCGGCATAGCCGATTTGCTGGCGCGCCACCGCCTGCTGCTCGACGTCGTGATTGACGACCAGGACCACACCCACGACGCGCTGAAAAATGGTGACGTGACGGGCTGCGTGACCACGCTGGCCACCGCCATGCGTGGCTGTGTTGCCGAGCCCTTGGGTCTGATGCGCTACCGCTGTATGGCCGCGCCAGCGTTAATTGCCCAGTGGGGCCAGCCAGTGCCGCCACACCAGCTGCTGGCCAGCCCTGCAGTGATTTTTAACCGCAAGGACGCACTGCAAGACGCGTTTTTAGCCCAGCACCTGAGCCTGCGTGACGCTCTGTATCCACGCCACTTTGTGCCAGCGGTTGATGCGTTTGAACAGGCCTTGGCCCTGGGCATGGGCTGGGGCATGGTGCCCGACCTGCTGCTGCACGCCCGCCGCGACAGCGCCGCGCTGGCTGAGGTGTTACCGGGGCGTACCGTTGACGTTGCTTTGTACTGGCAGCACTGGGCGCATGAGCCGGTGCTGGCCCAGCGCTTGACACAAGCCGTCAAGGCCTCGGCCAATGCCCGGTTGCTACAAATGAGCTGACGGTGCTCGCCTCAGGCAGCGGCTGTCTGGCCCGCAGACGTCAGCGGGCGTGCGCGCTGCACGCCAGTAAAGGCAAAGTCCACCTCCGGCACGCGCCCGCTGACGATGTCGGCAATTGCCGCACCGGAGCCACACGAGTGCGTCCAGCCCAGCGTGCCGTGGCCGGTATTGAGAAACACATTGCGGGTGTTGGAGGCGCCGATGTAGGGCACGTTGGACGGCGTAGCGGGCCGCAAGCCGGTCCAGTAGCGCGCGTTTTGGCCGTCTGTCATGTCTGGAAAGAGCTGGCGCACGCGCCGCACAATCGCCTCGCAGCGCGGCAAGTTGAGCTCGGTGCTGTAGCCGTTGAGCTCGGCCGTGCCGGCAATGCGCAGACGGTCCCCAAACCGCGAAAACACCAGCTTGTACTCGTCATCGGTCAGCGACACGTTGTACGACGCCGCTTCGTTGATGACCGGCAAGGTCACGGAATAGCCCTTGGCAGGGTAGATGCGCAAGGTCTGGCCCAACAGCTTGGCCCACTGCGGGCTGTAAGAGCCGAGGCACATCACATAGGCGTCTGAGGTCAGGTTGCTGACAACCCCGTCAGCATTGGCAATTTGCACCGACTCCAGGGTGCCGCCCGCTTTACGCGCCCCCACGATGCGGGTGTTGTACAAAAACGTGACACCAGCTTGCGCGCACAACGCGGCCAATTTGTGAGTAAACAGGTGCGCGTCGCCCGACTCGTCACTGGGCGTCATGCTGCCGCCCACAATTTGCGAGCGGCTGGCCCGCAGCGCTGGCTCAATTTCAACGCACTCATCGGCGGTTTTCATGTCCAGCTCGCAGCCGTACTCGCGCATTACCGCAGCCGGTGCCTGCGCGTCGTCGTACTCTTTTTGACTGGTATAAAAGTGCAAAATACCTTCGGTCTTGTGGTGGTACTCAATGCCAGTGCTGGCGCGCAATTGCTGCAGCGTGGCGCGGCTGTACAGCCCTAGGTTGACCATTTGCTTGATGTTGTGGCGGGTACGAGCGGGCGTGCATTCGCGCAGAAAGTCGATGCCCCACAGCCACTGGTTCAGGTCGGGCCGCAGCCGAAACAGCAGCGGCGCGTCCTCTTTGGCCAGCCATTTCAGCACCTTCATTGGCGCACCCGGATTGGCCCAAGGCTCGGCGTGGCTAACCGAGATTTGCCCGCCGTTGGCAAAGCTGGTTTCTAAGCCTGCGCCATTTTGGCGGTCAACCACCGTGACTTCATGGCCGGCTTGCTGTAAAAACCAAGCGGAGGTAATGCCGGTGACGCCGGCGCCCAAAACTGTAACTTTCATGGCTTGAATTCCAAAGAGAAGCAAAAATTTTTGCTCCGTAGTGCCGCAAGCCAGCGCTTTGCTTGCTTGTCTTGCGATGAAAATTTAAGCCATTCAAATGCTCAATTTCGTCGCCAGACGCGCTCGCCTAGGCTGGTGCCGCTCCCACTGTCCTTGGTACCTGAGAGATTCAACCGGCGACTGCGCCCGGTTTTGCTCCTTCGGTGGCGGCGCTAATGGCTGCAAGCCATGCGCAACTCTCTCCAGATTCGGCTCGTTTTCAACCAATACGGGGGCCTGAGCGATCACGGGAGATTGCGCCTTCGGCGGCTTGCCGGGCTGGCAAACGCTCTCTTGGAAGAAGCTTTAATTTTGCCACCGCGCGGGCTGTGGCGCAACCCAAAGAAAACCCGCTGCACACGCCGGGCAGGCCTACGCCGAGGCACCTGCAGCTAGGCGCTCTACTCAAGCGCTCAAACACCTGTTGATCGAGCCTTGCGGGCAGGCAAAAATAGCCTGCTTGCCCTGAGCATGTTGCCGCGCTCGCCTGGGCTGGACGGGCGCGGACCGGCGCCGTGCGAGCGCCGAGCAGCCCCGGCGCTTGTCAAAAAAAGGCGCCCACCTTGCAGCGTCCCGACCAGAGCGGCAAAACGTCACACCGTAAAATCAGCAGATGCTCCTGATTAAAAAAGACCTCCTTGCGGATGTGGCTGCGGCACTTGACGCACTGCTTTACGGCGCGGGCGACAACGCCGCTTTTGAGTCACCCAAAGTAGCGGCTCACGGCGACTTTGCCTGTACCGCCGCCATGCAACTGGCGAAAACATTGAAACAAAACCCGCGCCAGGTAGCCGAGCAGCTGCGGGGCCTGTTGATGGCGTCGCCCGCGTTCGGGCGCTGGGTTGATGCGGTGGACGTTGCCGGGCCAGGCTTCATCAACATTCGCCTGAAGCCGGCGGCTAAGCAGCAAACGGTGCGCAGTATCTTGGCTCAGGGGGCGTCCTATGGCCGGCAGGCCAGCGCTGAGGCACAAAAAATACTGGTGGAGTTTGTCTCGGCCAACCCCACTGGGCCGCTGCATGTGGGGCATGGCCGTCAGGCCGCGTTAGGCGACGCGATTTGTAATCTGTTTGAAACCCAGGGCGCGCAGGTGTTCCGGGAGTTTTACTACAACGACGCCGGTGTTCAAATTCAGAGACTGGCCACCAGCACGCAGGCGCGCGCCCAAGGCCTCAAGCCCGGCGACGTCGCCTGGCCCGAACTGGCCTACAACGGTGAGTACATCGCTGATATTGCGGCGGACTTTGTGGCGTGCAAAACCGTCAAGTCAGACGACCGCGAATTCACAGCGTCGGGCGACATTACTGACCTTGACGCCTTGCGCCAGTTTGCTGTGGCCTATTTGCGCGGTGAGCAAGACCTAGATTTGCGGGCGTTTTCAGTGCATTTTGACCACTATTTTCTGGAGTCCAGCCTGTACCAATCGGGCCGTGTCGAGCGCACCGTGGCCCAACTCAAGGCTGCCGGTAAAACGTTTGAGGACGGCGGTGCGCTGTGGCTCAGGTCCACCGATTACGGCGACGACAAGGACCGCGTCATGAAAAAGACTGACGGCTCATACACCTACTTTGTGCCGGACGTGGCCTACCACCTAACCAAGTGGGAACGCGGCTACACCAAAGCCATCAACATTCAGGGCATGGACCACCACGGCACGGTGGCGCGGGTGCGCGCCGGCCTGCAGGCCGCCGGTGAGGGTGTGCCACCAGGCTACCCCGACTACGTACTGCACACCATGGTGCGGGTAGTCAAAGGCGGCGAGGAGGTCAAAATCTCAAAGCGCGCTGGCAGCTATGTCACACTGCGCGATTT
>JAYULP010000270.1:0-1634 GCA_043763445.1 Polaromonas sp. | reverse complement strand
GCAACGACACCGGCCAAATTAGACAGAATATTGATTTAGCAGCGCTACGGCTCGAAACCGGCTTGCAACTGCTTGAAGCTTCCATTGTTCAGCTTGACGCGCCCAGCGAAGGTTTACTCAGGGTGTGGCCCGCGCCAGATACGGGAGTTGACAGGCACTATGGTTATGCTTTTCAGTGGTTTTCCTTGTGTGTGCTTACGGTGGGTTTATACGGCTGGTTTCAGTTGCTGCTGCCTTACCGAAAAGGTCAAGCCGGCCAAACTAGACCAGCGAGCTGACAGTCGGCTCGCGCTGGGACAACACACGGGGTTGTGCAAAATGCCGATGACCCGAGTGATTTACTTTTCGATTAACGAGCAATAGCCAGCGAATACACAACACAGTGCCTACTTCTTCTACTCAGGCGGCGAGACAGCCTAATTCGGCGTTAGACGGCGATCAGTTGTACAGCGATCAAAAAGACAATTTCCTTGATCTGGCGGTGCACGGTATGCCGACGACTGCTGGTATGCCGTCAACCGCTGCTGCAACTGGACGCTGGAAGATGCTTTTAGTGTTACTGGTGTGCGCGGCACCGGTGGTGGCGTCTTACGTGACTTACTACCTGGTTCGTCCAGAGGGTCGCCGTAACTTTGGTGAGCTGATTGAGCCTCAGCGCGTGATGCCACCGATTGCAACGCGCTCGCTGTCCGGGCGGGCAGGCAGTCTCGTACAGCTTAAAGGGCAGTGGCTGCTGGTGTCCGTGGCGGGTGGCGTTTGTGATGCACGATGTGAAAAAAATCTTTACTTTCAGCGGCAACTCAGGGAGTCACTGGGTAAGGAGATGGGCCGTTTGGACCGTGTTTGGTTGATTGACGACGAAGCGCTTGTACCGGCGGCGCTCAATACTGCGTTGGCTGAGGCGACGGTTTTGCGGGTGGCCCCAGCGGCGTTGTCGACTTGGCTAGTGCCAGCGGTGGGACAACCCCTGGCGTCGCATTTGTACGTTGTCGATCCGCTCGGCAATTGGATGATGCGGTTTCCAGCCGATTTGGATGCCGTAGCGGCAGCTAAGGCCAAACGCGACCTGGACCGCCTGTTGCGCGCTTCTGCAGGCTGGGATCAGGACGGTCGAAGTGCTGGTGCTAATGATGCTAAAGCATCAACTCCCCGTTAATTTCCGCCTAAAACTCGGGCCAAAAAACATTTATGCCTACTGTTGAACTATATGACTTCAGCCCATTGCTGCGGCTTCTTATTACTGGGCTGGCCTTGGCCTTGGGACCTTTGGCTTGGGTGTGGCTGCGCAACAAGAATGCGTCTGCAACGCAACGCTTGCGTGTTTTGACATTGCTCACTTTGTTTTTAACCTTCGATTTGGTACTTTTTGGGGCGTTTACGCGACTGACAGATTCTGGCCTCGGCTGCCCCGACTGGCCTGGTTGTTACGGCAGCGCCAGCCCGTTGGGCGCCAAGCAGCATATCAATGCCGCTCAAGACGCCATGCCTAGTGGCCCGGTGACGCATCCGAAGGCGTGGATAGAGATGATCCACCGTTATTTGGCAACCGGCGTGGGCGTTTTGATCTTGACATTAACCGTTGGCACCTGGCTGGCGCGCCGTCGACGTGCGGCTGACATGGTGCAAGCACCAAG
>JAYULP010000269.1:0-1642 GCA_043763445.1 Polaromonas sp. | reverse complement strand
ATCAGCCCGGCGCTGTGGCCGGGGGCGACGTGCTGGACCTTGCGGACATGGTTAAGTACTTGTGCGATACGCGCAGTTTTTCCGCTCGGCATGACCGTGATTTCTTGGCCAATGTGAGGTGTGCCGTCGGCAATACGGCCCCAAAAAATACGCCGGCCTTGCGAGGTGTCGCTGCTGGAGGAGAACTTCTCAACCCACTGCACCGCAAAGGCAAAGGGGTGCGTTGCGTCCGCTGCCGTGGCTGGGAGCTGCTCTAAAACTTGCAGCAGGCTCGGGCCGTGGTAGTCACACCAGCCGGCTTTGGCATCGACCACGTTAAAACCTATCAAGGCCGACACCGGCACAATGGCTTTGACAGTGATACCGGCCGCTTCAGCAAACGCGGTCAGGGCAGCACTGATGTGCCGAAAAGCCTGCACCGGGCTGGCTACCACGTCGAGCTTGTTGACAGCAAACACAATGGAGCTCACGCGCAGCAAGTTAACCAGTAACGAATGGCGGCGTGTTTGCGGCAAAAGCTCGGGCAACGCACATGCCCAGTCCAGCTTGGTCGCGTCCACCAAGACCACAGCGGCGTCTGCGCTGGACGCGGCAGTGACCATGTTGCGGGTGTATTGCTCGTGCCCAGGGGCGTCGGCAATGATGAACTTGCGCGCGGCGGTGTTGAAGTACCGGTAGGCCACATCGATGGTGATGCCTTGCTCACGCTCGGCCTGCAGTCCGTCAGTTAGCAGCGCGAGGTCGGTTTGACCGCCGCGCTGCACGCCAGCGAGCTGGTCTTGCAGCACTGTTTTGCTGTCCACCAGCAGGCGGCCAATCAAGGTGCTTTTACCGTCGTCAACGCTGCCGCAAGTAACAAAACGCAATGCGGCCCGAGTGTCTTGCTCAGTGGCCAATGCGGCAGGCTGCGCTGCAGACGTCGCGGCACAGGGGGTTGTGTTGGCAAGCGTGCTCATTAAAAGTAGCCTTCTTTTTTTCGTTTTTCCATTGACGCGTCAGATGTTTTGTCATCCATGCGGGTGGCACCGCGCTCGCTGACGTTAGCGTTCAGTGTCTCCAGCACCACCTCGGCGGCGTTTTGGGCTGGGCTTTCCACTGGACAGGTGCAGGTGATGTCGCCCAGGGTGCGAAAGCGCACGGTTTTTTCTACCGCAACTTCGCCATCTTTGAGCGGTGTCAGCTCGGTCACTGGCACCAGTAGCCCTTTGCGCTCAACAATGCGGCGCTGGTGCGCGTAGTAGAGCGAGGGCAGCTCAATGCTCTCGCGGTCGATGTATTGCCACACGTCCAGCTCAGTCCAGTTCGAGATCGGGAACACGCGAAAGTGCTCGCCCGGCTGGATACGGGTGTTAAACAAACTCCACAACTCGGGCCGCTGGGCTTTGGGCTGCCACTGGCCAAAGGCGTCGCGGTGCGAGAAAATGCGCTCTTTGGCACGGGCTTTTTCCTCATCCCGGCGGGCCCCGCCGATTAGCGCATCAAACCTGAACTCGTCAATGGCTTCGAGCAGTGTGACCGACTGGTGCACATTGCGGGACTCGCCTGGGTGCGCTAGGCGCACGGTGCCACGCGCCATTGAACCCTCAACATGGCGAACGATCAGCTGGGCGCCCAGTTGCGCCGCCCGGTAGTCGCGGAAGTC
>JAYULP010000268.1:0-1643 GCA_043763445.1 Polaromonas sp. | reverse complement strand
AAGTAGTCAAAGCGCCGCCGCAGGTATTGGTTGTGACGGTATCAAACAAAGTCATATTGCCCGGCGCGCCAGCCGACGTGCTCGGGAATATGTCAGCTACCGCTGCATTGGTCATGGCGGTGGTCGTTGGATTTGTCAGCGTGATCGTCAAGGTTGACACAGCGTTTGCCGCTACGGTACCCGGAGTAAACGACTTGCTCAAAGCGGGAGCCTGCGTCACGGTCAGTGACTGGCTGCCCGCCGTACTGGCGCCCGCATTGCTGCTGGACACTGCGCCGGCCGCAATGGTGTTGGTGTAAGTGCCTGCCACGGCTGCTGTGACGTTGACAGACAAGTTGCAAGACCCGCTAGCCGGAATTGTGGCACCGGCTAAGGTCAACGTGGTGCCGGACGGGGTAGCCGACACGGTACCCGGCGAGCAGCTTGTAGTAGCGTTTGCTAGGCTGGCTACCACTAAGCCGCTTGGTAAGTTGTCAGTCACGCCGGCATTGGTGATAGCAGTTGCATTTGGGTTGGTTAGGGTGACCGTCAAGACAGACACTGCACTAGCCCCAACGGTGGGCGGCACAAAACTTTTGGCAACCGCAGGCCCACTGAGTGCGCTATTGACCACCGACACCGTAATTGCCGTTCCCGGACCGGCTCCGTCAGGATCAATCGTGGCCAAGTTATTTACCGCGCCGCTGCTGGTCGCTGCAACACTGAACTGCACCGTAGCAGTGGCGTTGACCGCGATTACGCCAGCGGCCTGGCCTGTACTGCGCACCAGGGCCGCCGCAGCAAATGGCATTACCCCACCAGGTCCGTCCGCTACGCTGACACCGTTGAGCTTTGTGCTGCCCGCAATATAAACAGACCCAGCCGGAATCGGGTCAGCCAGCGTTGTTCCACTGGTGTTAAACATGCCGGTATTCGGAATGGCAATGGTGTAGACCGCTGTTTGCCCACCAACCAACGGGCCGCTTGGAGAGACTGTTTTGACGGGCTCAAGGCGGGCAGCGCTGGTTGTCACCAGATTCGTTGCCACCGCACCAGACTGAGCCACCATCCCTGCGCAGGCGATGTAGGTGTAAGTCCAACGCGCACTGTTGCTAAAGCTGGCCGCTGACGGCGAAGCAGGCAGTGACACCACGTTGACATCGAAAGATACCGTAACGGTAGCGCCAACACCAATGTTGTTAACGCTAAATCCGACGGTAGGGTCGGCGCCCGGCTGCACTGAACCATTGACCATCACGCTGTTTGGAACAAACACCATGCCAGCCGGCACAGTGTCAAAAAAAGTTACGTTATTTGCCGCGCCATTACCCGCCGTATTGTCCAGACTGACGGTGTAGCGCAAGGTATCTCCCACAAAGGTAGATGTTTTATTAGCTAACTTAACTGCCACCGGAAATACCGGCGAAGTCACATTGATTTGCAACGCCAAGGCATTGATCGCGTAGTTGTCACCCGTCGTTGTGCCTTGCGCGAAGGCAGTTGTTTGCGAATTCAGCAGCTGACTCGTCACATCGACATTGGTAATGTCATAGCCCTGCCTCGCGCCCGCAAGGCCGCCTCCAGGCGGGCTGTTGAACGTGCCAAAGGTGCCAGTAGTGTCAAGCGTGCCGTTATTGCCGTTGATTTGACTGGCAAAAAAGTTA
>JAYULP010000267.1:0-1643 GCA_043763445.1 Polaromonas sp. | reverse complement strand
TTGATGTCGGCTGTGGCGGTGGAATCCTTGCGGACGCTATGGCGCGAAAAGGCGCTGACGTGCTGGGCATTGACTTGGCGTCAAAGGCCTTGAAAGTGGCAGAATTACATGCGCTTGAAGCGCATACATCTGGCGTTCGCTACTGCGAAATTAGCGCCGAAGACATGGCTGAGCAAGAGCCAGCGGGGTTTGATGTAGTCACATGCATGGAAATGCTCGAGCATGTACCCGACCCAGCGTCCGTTGTACGCGCTTGCGCAACTTTGGTGAAACCAGGCGGGCATGTGTTTTTTTCTACGATTAACCGTAACGCTAAGGCGTTTTTGTTTGCCATCGTCGGCGCTGAATATTTGTTGAATATGCTCCCTAGAGGTACGCACGAGTACGCTAAATTGATCAAGCCAAGTGAGCTTTCTGCCTTCATTCGCCAGAGCGGACTTGTTCAGGGGCAGATGCGAGGCTTACAGTACAACCCACTGACATTTCATTATTGGCTTAGTCAGAACACATCCGTTAACTACATGGTAGCTACTCAAAAGCTGTGATGGCAGTCAAACCACAATCTGACATGTTTCGCTGCGTCGAAGCGGTGTTGTTCGACTTGGACGGAACCTTAATTGACAGCGCTCCTGATTTGGCAGCAGCAGCGAATAAGATGCTGTCTGACCGTGCGATAGCAACCTTACCGTTGTCACGCTACCGACCGTGGGCTGGAGCAGGAGCGCGCGGAATGCTTTCTGTGGCGTTTGGGGTGTTGCCTGAAGCTCCCGATTTCGATGCACTTAAAGAAGAATTCTTTACTAACTACGAAGCAACGCTGGCTGTTCAGACTAAAACTTTTGACCAGATCAAGCCACTGATTGCCGAATTGAATCAAGCTGGTCTTAAATGGGGGGTAGTGACTAACAAGTCACAAAGATTCACCCGGCCGTTGACGGCAGGAATTGCGCTGTTCAAAACAGCCGGAACCATCGTAAGTGGCGATACAACGAAGCACGCAAAGCCGCACCCTGAGCCATTGCTCTTTGCGGCAACCCAATTGGGTGTCGCGCCACAAAAATGCGTTTATGTTGGCGACGATGAGCGCGACATCTTGGCCGGAAAGGCAGCAGGGATGATGACAATCACTGCAGCTTACGGCTATTTGGGTGCCGGCGCTGCCCATTTGGATTGGAACGCTGACGCTTCGATCAATTCACCCGCCGAGTTACGATTGCTTTTGAATTTACACAGAATCGCTTAAACTATGCGCTGGGGCTGCATTGGTTTCGACGCGGGTTCGGACGCGGTGTGGTGCATGTCGAGCTTAGTGTGCTCGTAAATCAGACTAAAACAAACTAACTGCAAACGACGAACGTTTCGCACTCGCCGCTTAATTGCCGGTGAGCTTTACAACAGCAGGCCGATAGGCTGGGCAAGGGGTGGTTAGCGCAAGCTAACGATTCCAGGCTGTAAAGATAATTTTATCGGCTGGCTCCAGGCTGGGTACCTTAACTTGGAGCAAGAAAATAGGGTGCTGGCGTCTTGGGTAGCGTGCGACTGCGCGACTCAAGTGGCGAGACTTAAACCAGACCGCTAAACATGTAGATCTGCCCGAAAAAGGCTTGCGGACGGGGGTTCAAATCCCCCCAGCTCCACCATAT
>JAYULP010000266.1:0-10375 GCA_043763445.1 Polaromonas sp. | reverse complement strand
CTGGCAATATTCATAAACAAGCCAACATAAAACGGGAAGTAACCGCTTTCTGGACCGTCGGCACGCCAGCCCGCACCGGCGCGAAAACTGTCCCACATAACCACGCTACCGACCGCTAAAAAGAAAACTGCTGTGATGACTTCAAGCGTTCGCCGCGATGCTGCGCTTAAATCTGGTACGTCTTGCATAAATTTATTATCTTTTTTTATATTGATTGCGATTCACTTCGCTACGAAACCAGCCTCTTGCATGAGCAGGCGATGGCGAATCTCCTCATTGGCGACCCATCGGGTAAATTCAGCGCCTTCCATAAAGGTTTGATTAAATGCGCCTTCGTCCATGAACTTTTTCCATTCTGGGGTAGCGCGTACTTTTTTCATCAGCTCCACATAATATGCAGTTTGCTCAGTGGTAACACTTGGCGCCATAAAAATGCCGCGTAGCATCAAATACTCCACATCAAGGCCATTTTCTTTGCAGGTTGGCAAATCAGCCCATGCTTTGTCGGCGATTTTGTCTTTGTAAGGCAGCTTTTGCGCATCAAACACGCAAAGCGGGCGCAGTTTGGCTCCTCGCCATTGAGCGACTGCCTCAATCGGGTTGTTGACGGTTGAGTCAATATGTTTTCCCACCAGCTGAACGGCTACCTCTCCGCCGCCTTTATAGGGCACGTAGATAAATTTTGCACCAATTGATTTTTCGATCAAGGCGGTGATGATTTGGTCTTCTTGCCGCGAACCTGTGCCGCCCATCTTGAGCTTTCCGCCCGACGACTTCACCGCTGCAAGGTAGTCCTGCGTGGTTTTATAGGGCGACTCGGCATTTACCCACAACACAAATTCGTCAAGTGCCAGCATGGCCACCGGCGTCATGTCTCGCCAGCTAAACGGCACACCGGTAGCCAACGGCGTAGTGAACATATTGGACAGCGTTATGATAATTTTGTGCGGATCTCCTTTGGCATTTTTAAGGTCAAGAAAGCCTTCGGCACCAGCGCCGCCGCCCTTATTGACCACAATCATCGAGGTTTTCATCAGGTTATTTTTAGTAATAATGCCCTGGATCAACCGCGCCATTTGATCGGCACCGCCGCCGGTTCCTGCCGGCACCACAAACTCAACGTTTTTAGTCGGTTGCCACGGCGCAGCTTGCGCGGCGCAACAGGCGACAAGTGACAGCGCGATGCTGGTTTTCACTGCAGTCGATAGAAAAGTAAGGAAAGTAGGAAAAGTAGGCAAAAGCATTCGGTAGACTTTTTTACAAAAAATGACACGGCACGATAGCAACAATTTGGAACAGTAGGATACTTAAAAATTACGAATTCACAACTGGAAAAACCCCCGGACACAAGGCCCGTGCGGTAGCAGCACAGCTGCTGCTTTTTTTGCAGTTGACAGGGTTGCGCGTTTGTGGCGGCTGTTTTGGTCTGCTCGGCATTTGCATTGACATGATGATGATGATGTCGGTGGTGTTTTTCTGTGGGCATGTTGGGGCGCAATGAGCACCGTGCCTTAGCAGTCGTTTTTTTCAATACACCGCACCGCTCGAAAGTGTCGAAGGCCGCGAAAAAAGCGGCTCGAACGCTGATGTTTGCGCGGGTGTCCGTTGCGGCGCTTGCCCATTTTTGCTGCCCGTGCGAAGCGATACTGCAGCTGCACCGCAAGCCGACACGTTTTGTCGGTTTGCGGTGGTGAATTTCTGGCCTTCGGCGGCAAAAAAGCCAGCGGCCCCTATGAAACCGTGATTTTCTCCAGTAGCATTCCGGCAACCGCTGCAAACAAGCGTTTCAGCAGGTAACTCATCAACTACCAAAAGGACAATTCACCATGGCAACTGCGAACAAAGCACCGGCAAAAAAAGCACCCGCTACCAAAGCGGTGCCAGAAAAAAAAACGGCGGCTGCTGCGGCACCGGTCGCTGCTAAAAAAGTAGCGGCAAAAACGGCTACTCCTGTTGCTGCGGCAAAAACGGCTACTCCTGCCGCTAAAGCCGCTGCGGCAGCAGCGCCCACCGCTAAACGCACGCCGAATGCAGCTTTTATGAAAGCGCTGACTTTGAGCCCAGAATTGGCCGCTGTACTGGGCAGCAAGCCGCTGCCGCGTACCGAAATCGTCAAGCAGTTGTGGGTCTACATCAAGGCCCACGGCCTGCAGGACGCAAAAAACAAGCGCAACATCAATGCGGATGCCAAGTTGAAAGCTGTTTTTGGCAAACCTCAAGTGTCAATGTTTGAGATGGCCGGCTTGATCGGCAAGCACGTCAAGTAGGCTTTTGCTGCGCAGTCATGCGCCTACATGAACAAAAAAGCCGATAAGACGGGAGTCTTGCCGGCTTTTTTACCTGCAAGAGGGCTTGTTTTTCGACCAACGGCGCCCGACAGCCGAGTTGAAGCTGGCCAGCAAGCGCAGCACGAGCTGGGCTGTACAGCTGCAGTTGTTGGCCCGGTTGGAGCTAAACCGCCCCGCGTTACTTGGCTGGCGCTTTGACATTGAGCATGTGCTTGCCGACAAGCTCGGCAAACTGCTAACGAGCCAGGCAGGCGCAACACCGGCGTTCGCATCGCCCGCCTCGCCGCTGCGCTTGCGCTGGCTACTTACGTGTGCGCCAGACGATGGAGACAGCCTTCGACAAAAAAGCTGTTTTTTGACAGTGCCTGCCCTGACACCGGCATTACCGCCAGAAACCCGACGTTTGCTCACCACTGCAGTGCGCTGCAATGCCCTGAAGGGCAATGCCAATGACCCTTTAGCTACCAAAAAAAATGCCTGTCGCCAATCGGTGTCCCAACAGATTTACCACCGACTTGCAGGCCCTGCTGATGTAGCGCGCCCGCCACACAACCACCAAACGTATTGGCCAAACATACCGCCGAGCTGATGCAAAGCCAAGCTAGTCAACGCCGGCGTTGTCGCCGGGAGCAAGAGTTTTTAATAGCGCGGGGGCGCAAAGCGCGCGGGCATGCAGGGCTGGAGTGTGGACAACAGCGAGCCGATGAGTTTTCTGTACGCACCGCGGTGCTGCGGGTTGGCCCAAAGCAACGCTCGGGTAGCTCCAGACGCTCCAAAGGCTTTGAGGGGTGCCCAAGAGTTTTGCGTCAGACCGAGTCAAGAGTCTGGCGAAAGCTCAAAACTGTCAGCAGCTTGGGTAAGGCTAACAAGCTTCAGGCTCAGGCCCTAGGTGAGCTGCAAAGCGCCAGCGCTGTGCGCTACACGCCAGCCGGTGCAGTGCAGCTCAAGCCATGGCACAAAAACACCATTGGGTTTGAAAAACGGCTATGTTGACACCGCAACCAGTTGCGGGTGGTCTGTCAGAGAAAAGACGCTTTCGGCGTGTACACCCCCGCTGGTCAGGCAAAAAAAGCTAACGGATGCGGCGGCTCGTCAGCTTGTTTGTTTTTCAGTGTTTTTGCCCAAGTTTAAGTACAAACGGGCGTTTGCCGTTGTTTTAACTGCATTTACAGCTATTTTATTTATAGCGCTTTGATTTATTCAGGTGTGCTGGTTTCGCCATCTTCGCCGCCGTCAGCAAGCGCCTGACGAGCCAGTTCTTCGTCACCTAACGGTGGCGCGTCGGCCAGTGCGGCCAGCTCTTCGAGGAGCTCGGCGCTGGCCTCTTCGTGCTCTAACAACACCTCCTGAAGTTTTTGGCGGCTGGTCTCGATGTGCGCTGACGGGGTGTGCAAGGCCGTTGGCGCTACCGGAAATTGCTCGCCCAACGCAAACTTCAGGGCTTCAGCCTTTTCATCTACCCAATGGGCAAAGTCGCCGTCTTTTGGGGTGTCGGCGTCTGAATTTGATGACATGCTGGCTGAACTCATAAAGTCTCCTTTAGCGAACGATTGACTCTTATTATGCGGCGCAGCACCGCAGTTGCAGGGGCTGTGCGGCACATCTGAATTTTTTCGGCTGTGACAATATTTACACAAGCGGTGCTGCTGGCAGGGCCGACGCCGCAGCAACACGCCCCTGCGTCAACAACATCAAATCACCTTATTTTTATGCACTATTGGGCTCTAGCCGCCGTTTTTACTGCCTGTCTCGCTATTAAAAACGAACTCGTGTGTGATTAGCGCCGCTCGTCCTCGCCGTGGTTTAGGCCACCAGCTGTGCTTCGGCCGGCGGTGATGCAACGCCGGCAGCGGTACTGATTGCGCTGGTGCCGCAGCGCTGACGGCCAACAAACTACCCCTGGCACCCAAGGGAGCTCATCAGGCGTGGGCAGATCAATGTCAGCGGGCAGGTCGTCGCTGGCGATGATGTTCACTGGCTCTGGTAGGCCAGCATTAGCGCCGGCCTAATGCCTAAGCCACGTGCGCCGTGCGCCCCGCAAAGCCAGCCCGTCGTGTCCGCTCAGACAGGCGCCTGACGGCCGGCCGTTAGCACAAAAACCGTTTAATCAGTCCCATCAGCTGCTCAAACTGCTTGCCGTAGGGCGGGTAAAGCAAGTCGCTACGCGCCCATTTGCTTTGTACCAGCACCGACTTTTGGTGGGTCAAGCGCAAAAACCCAGCCTCGCCGTGGTAGCTGCCCCAGCCGCTGGCTCCAACACCGCCGAAAGGCAAATTTTCATGTGCAATGTGCATCAAGGTGTCGTTGACAGTGACGCCGCCGCTGACTGTGCGGGCCAACAACTGCTCCCGTGCGGCTTTGTCGGTGCCAAACCAGTACAGCGCGAGCGGGCGCGGGCCAGCGTTGATGTGGGTAATGGCGCCTTGTAAGTTGTCGTAGGCCACCACCGGCAAGATCGGACCAAAAATTTCTTCGCGTAGCAACGCGCTGTCGCCGGGCGGGTTGAACACCACCACCGGGGCGAACTGGCGAGCCCCTGGCGACGGCGTCGCCTCGGGGCCAGCCGGGCGGTGCAGCTGCGCACCGCCGGCTGCTGCTTCGGCCAGCAGCGTGTCGAGCCGCGCCAAGTGGTGCTCGCTGATGATGGCGGCGTAGTCCGGGTTGCCGATGACGGTGGGAAACAGCTGGGCCACGGCTTTGTCGAACGCGGCGGTAAAAGCCACTTCCATGCCGCGCGGCAGCAGCAGGTAGTCCGGCGCAATGCAGGTCTGCCCGGCGTTGAGCAGCTTGCCATGGGCAATTTTTAGCGCCGCCTGCTCCAGCTCGGCATGGGTGCAGGACACGTCCACCACACAAGGCGACTTGCCGCCAAGCTCCAGCGTGGTTGGGGTCAGGTTGGCGGCGGCTGACTGCGCCACCTTGCGGCCCACCTGGGTCGAGCCGGTGAAAAACAAATGGTCAAACGCCAGCGCACAAAACTCGGCCGACAGCGCTGCGTCGCCTAGCAGCACACACAACTCATCGGGCGCAAAACGCTGGCCAATCAACTCCGCCAGCAGCGCTGAGGTGGCCGGTGTCAGCTCGCTGGGTTTGAGCATCACCCGGTTGCCCGCCGCCAGGGCGGTGATCACCGGGCCTAAGGCCAGCTGTACCGGGTAATTCCACGGCGACACCACGCCCACTACGCCCAGCGGCTGGCGCTGCAAGTAGGCATGTGACGGCTGCAGATAAAGCGGTGTGCTTACCCGCTGTGGCTTCATCCACTTAGGCAGCGCTTTCAGGGTGTGGCAGAGCAGGCTGCGCAGCACCAACAGGTCGGCAATTTCAGTCAGCTGGGCTGAGCGCACGCCAAAGTCAGTTTGCACGGCCCTGGCCAAGGCAGCACTGTGCTCGTTGATCAGCGCCTGCATACGCCGCAGCCGGTCTAGCCGCACGCCCAATGGCACCTCAATGGGCGCGCGGCTGGCGTCGTACTGCGTTTGGAAAACCTGTTGAAGCGAGCTTGCGTTGGTCATGCGCCATGATAGGGGGCGCTGGCCAGATGCAGGTGTTGCGCCACAAACGCCAGGGGCACAGCCGCGCACCCCAGCTGCCGCTGTTACTTGCACTTTAGGACTTTTCCACTATGAAACTGATTGCATGCCCCTGCTCTACCGCCAGCGTGCTGGCGCTGTCCGCTTTGCTAGCCGTCTGCAGCGGCGCCAGAGGCGAGGAAATTGGCGCAGTAGACACCGCTTTCAAACTGCTCGGGCCCGACCACAAAATTGTGGTGCACGCGCATGACGACCCCAAGGTCACAGGCGTGACCTGCTATGTCTCGCGCGCCAAAACCGGCGGCATTAAAGGCGGGCTGGGGCTGGCCGAAGACAAGGCTGAGGCCTCGATTGCCTGCCGCCAGACTGGCCCCATCAGTTTCGTTCAGAGTGTGCGCCAGCAAGAAGAAATGTTCAGCGTACGGACCTCGCTGATTTTCAAAAAACTGCAGGTTGTGCGTATGGTCGACGTCAAGCGCAACACGCTGGTGTACCTGAGCTACTCGGACCGGGTCATTGAAGGCTCGCCCCAAAACAGCGTGACGGCGGTATTGGTGCCCGCCGGCACGCCGATTCCGCTGCGCTGAAGTAAGCCAAACCGGCGGGCCATGCACTGCAGCCGGTGGCGTCGCGGCGCGCAGTAAAAACCCTTTACTGGTCAAACTGGGGCTACTGTCTTACAACCAGAGCCCACCCGCCCGGCTAAGGTCACTCGGCGGGGTTTCCCCGTGAAGGCAGGCGATGCAGTTCAAGGATTACTACCAAACCATGGGTGTGGATAAAGGCGCTTCGCCTGAAGACATCAAGCGCGCCCACCGCAAGTTGGCGCGAAAATTTCACCCCGATGTGAGCCAGCACAAAGACGCCGAAGCGCGTTTTAAAGACCTCGCTGAGGCTTACGACGTGCTCAAAGACCCTGAAAAACGCGCCGCATACGATGACGCCGCGCGGGAGCAGCACGCCGGCCAAGACTTCACCCCGCCTCCCGACTGGCAGCGCCGAGCTACCCGCCGCGCTGGCACCGCTGCAGGCGATGCCTTTGACGGCGGCCAAGGCTTTGAAAATGGCGGCGGTCACAGCGAGTTTTTTGACGCGCTTTTCAAAGGCATGGGCAGCGCAGCTGGCCAGCACAAATTGGTCGACCGCCACGGGCAAGATCAACATGCCCGTATTGAAATTTCATTGGAAGACGTGTACCTTGGAGCCAAACGCATTATTGATTTGCACACGCCCACCGCCAGCGCAAACGGCAACTTAGCGGCCGCTACCCGCACACTGGAGTTCAGCATTGCTAAAGGAGTTCGGGCCGGCCAGCACATTCGGCTGGCGGGCCAAGGCTTACCGGGCAGCGGACAAGGCCATGCGGGCGACCTGTACTTGGAAGTAGCCATCACGCCGCACCCGCTGTGGCACCTAGACGCAAGCAGCCCGCTTGACGTGTCACTGCTATTGCCCATCACCCCATGGGAGGCCGCGCTTGGCGCTGACATCGAAGCGCCGACCCCTACAGGCCGGGTTGAGGTCAAGATTGCGCCTGGCTCCTACCACGCACGCAAGCTGCGCCTTAAGGGACGCGGCCTGCCGGGCACCAGCGCCGGTCAGGCCGCAGGCGACTTTTACTTTGTGCTGCAAGTTGTCTGCCCGCCCGCTGAGTCAGCCGCTGGCCGCCGCGCCTACACCGAGCTGGCCAGCACTTTTACACAGTTCAACGCCCGCAGCGGACTGGACAACGAGCACGGCTTTGCGGCGGCTAGCGCCCGTGCGCCGCACGCAACCCAAGGCGCTGCCCATGACCACTGATTTCATTTTGCTGAACACCGCCCACAGCGACGGTGCGCCGCTGGCCGTTGTGCTGGAAGACCAGAGCGACTTGACATTGGCCGAGCTGTGCCGCGCTTGCGCGGTCGATGCGCACTTCATCACCGCACTGGTGCTGGAGGGCATCGTGCAGCCCTGCGCGCCGCAGCCCCACGGGAGCGTGGCAGCGCTGTGGCGTTTTACCGGTCAACACCTGCTGCGTGCCAGGCTGGCCACCCGGTTGCGCCACGACTTGGGCGTTAATTTGGCAGGAGCGGCACTGGCGCTGCAGCTGCTGGACGAGTTGCAGGAGCTGCGCCAGGCCGCACGCAACACGCAACACGCAACACGCCAGACAGTAAGCCCTAAAACTCTAAAACCATAGCAGCACAGCAAATGAACATAACGGCTAGATACCGATTTGATTAAAAAACGGCCTTTTGATGGTGCCCATACCGACTTTTTTGTTGTCACGCTGGCTTCACGGCAGCGGGTGATGACCTTTGCCAGAACTCGCCACAATCGTGCAACCCAAGGAGCTTTGATGACTGCTGATACCCCCCCAGACCGCCCGGCAGGCGCGCCCACGCGGGACGACTACCCAGATGAAGATTTCGAGTCAATTGGCGACCATCACCGCCTGGCGGCCCAGCACTTCGCGGCCGCCGCCAAGCACCACTTGGCCGCTGCTGCAGCCGACGACGAGGGCCTGAGCGAAGCGGCGGCGCACCACGCCTATCTGGCTTACCGGCAACAGCTCAACGGTGTGCAGTTCGCTGAGATCGCGGTCATGGACAGCGAGCTGGCAGATGACTTGGACGATGCCGAGCCCGCCAGCGACAAAGGCGGCACGCCGCCCGCCCGCAGCGTGTAGCCGAGCGCGCCGCGCAACATTGCCGCCTGGGCAAACGCGCTGTGCGCGCCGTCAGGCGGGCGCGCAGCCGCTAGCCATGCAGCGTTGGCAGCGCCGCAAAACTGAACACACCTGGGTTGTGAATCGGGTCTACATCCACTGCAATTGCGCTGTTCGGCGCAAAGCGTCCTTGCAGCAGCAGCTTGCTCAACGGGTTTTCAAGCCGCTGCTGAATGGCGCGTTTAAGAGGCCGTGCACCAAACACCGGGTCGAAGCCGACTTTTGCGAGCTCTTCAATCGTGGCCTCGGACACCTGCAGCGACAAGTCCATTTTATCGAGCCGCGCAGCCAACACCTTGAGTTGAATGCGGGCGATAGACTCGATGTTTTTCGCATCCAACGTGTGAAACACCACGGTCTCGTCAATACGGTTTAGAAACTCCGGTCGGAAGTAGTTTTTCAGCTCGTCCATCACCGCGTCTTTGACCTCGTCATACGGCCGGCCGGTCATGCTTTGAATGGTCGGCGAGCCGATGTTGCTGGTCATCACGATGACGGTGTTTTTAAAGTCCACGGTGCGGCCTTGCCCGTCTGTCAAGCGGCCATCGTCGAGCACCTGCAGCAACACATTAAACACATCAGGATGGGCTTTTTCCACCTCATCGAGCAGTAGCACGCTGTAGGGCTTGCGGCGCACGGCCTCAGTCAAATAGCCGCCCTCCTCGTAGCCTACATAGCCGGGTGGCGCGCCAATCAGGCGAGCGACCGAGTGCTTTTCCATGAACTCACTCATGTCAAGCCGAACCAAGTGGTCTTCGCTGTCGAACAAAAAGCCGGCCAGCGCTTTGCACAGCTCGGTTTTACCGACCCCGGTAGGGCCAAGAAACAGGAACGAGCCGGTGGGGCGATTCGGGTCGCTCAGGCCCGAGCGGGAGCGGCGAATGGCGTTGGCCACTGCGCCAATAGCCTGCGCTTGGCCCACCACCCGCTGGTGCAGCTTGCCCTCCATTTGCAGCAGTTTGTCGCGCTCACCTTGCATCAGTTTGCTGACCGGAATGCCGGTGGAACGGGCCACCACTTCAGCAATTTCTTCTGCCCCGACCTGGGTACGCAGCAGCTTGGGCACCGTGGCAGTGCCTGGCCGGGCCTCACTGTCTTGCGCTTGTTTGAGCCGCTTTTCCAGCTCGGGCAGCCGACCATACTGCAATTGTGCGACTTTGTTGAAGTCGCCCTTTCGGGTGAACTCCTCAATTGAAAACCGGGTTCGGTCGATTTCTTCCATCACGTCTTTGGAGCCCAGCGCCTGCGCTTTTTCAGCCTGCCACACCTCATCGAGGTCCGAGATTTCCTTTTGCAGCTTGGTGAGCTCGTCGTCAATCAGGCTAAAACGCTTTTGTGAAGCCTCATCTTTTTCACGGCGAACCGCCTCCCGCTCGATTTGCAGCTGAATCAAGCGGCGGTCCAGTTTGTCCATCACTTCGGGTTTGGAGTCCCGCTCAATAGCGATTTTGCTGGCCGCCTCGTCAATCAGGTCAATGGCCTTATCGGGCAAAAATCGGTCGGTAACGTAGCGGTGACTGAGCTCCGCTGCAGCGACGATGGCTGGGTCGGTAATTTGCACACCGTGGTGCAGCTCGTACTTTTCTTTGAGGCCACGCAAAATAGCAATCGTCGCTTCAACCGTCGGCTCACCGACTAGGATCTTTTGAAATCGGCGCTCCAGCGCGGCGTCTTTTTCAATGTACTTGCGGTATTCGTCCAACGTGGTGGCGCCCACGCAGTGCAGCTCGCCACGCGCCAGGGCCGGCTTGAGCATGTTGCCAGCGTCCATTGCGCCTTCGCCTTTGCCTGCGCCCACCATGGTGTGCAACTCGTCGATGAACACTATGGTTTGGCCTTCGTCC
>JAYULP010000265.1:0-4139 GCA_043763445.1 Polaromonas sp. | reverse complement strand
CTACTGCCTGCCGCACCGCAGGGCACGGCCCACAAGCGTTACTGTTGGTTGAAAAATCATACAGCGGCGCGCCCAGCGCGTCGGCGCCGCCGTGTTGGCGCGCCGCGCTGCTCACCACAGCGCCTTCAAAAATGCTACTAAAAAAATAGCTACACAGGCAATAGATACAGCGGCTACGACGGTATTTGACGCTTTTTTAATAGTTTTTAGGGTGTCCAGCGGCTGTGGCGAGTGTCCCCGCGGGTTCAAAACGTAAACACCGGGCTTGCCGAGCCGAATGTTCACGGCCAGCGCCATGGCAGCCATCGGCCAGCCGCTGTTGGGCGACGGCGTTTGGCGCGCCTGCATCGGCAAGGTGTGAAAAGCCACGCCAGGCGTGAGCGCCACCACCAGCAGCGCGCACAGCCTGGCCGGCACCCAACTCAGCACGTCGTCGGCACGCGCTGCCCACTTGCCCGCCCATTCCCAGTTTTGGCCGTGGCGCAGTCCACGGTAGCCCCACATCGCATCAGCAGTGTTGGCAAAACGGTACACCGCTGCGCCCGGCAGCCCAAAAACCACAAACCAAAACAGCGGCGCTACCACCGAGTCGTTCAAGTTTTCAGCCAATGACTCAATGGCGCTTTCCCGCACCTCGCTGGCGCTCAACTCGGCCGTGTCACGGCTGACCAGCCAGCTCAGCCGCTGGCGAGCCGCTTCGAGTGACTCGCCTAAAGCGTACTCAACGGCCAACGCCTCGCTGCGCAACATACGCCAGGCGAGCATGGTTTTGAGCAGCCAGCTAACGCCGACCAGCAGCAGCGCCGCGCCCAGCCAAGCTAGCGAGCCCACAGTCAGGCTGACATGGCCCACGCGGCTGAGCTGCCAGAGCAGCAACGCTTGGCACGCCCAGGCAAGCGAGCCAACCAGCGCCGCCCCCCCACACCACGCCACAGCCCCGAGTACAAAAGCCAGCACGGGGCCGCGCCGCGTGATGAAAGCGCCGCAGCGCTGCAGGTAATGCCCCATCCAAACCACCGGATGCGCGGCCGCAGGCGGCTCACCGAGCCGGCGGTCGATCCACAGCGCCAACAGCAGCACCGCTACAGCAGGCACCGCTGCATTAAGTGCCGCTAGCATGCCCGATGGACTCAAGGCGTGCCCCAGCGGTCTTCAAAAACCAGTTCGGCCAGCGTGGCGCGCGCAGCCCAGTGGTCCCGCTGGAGCATGGGCTGGTCATAAAAAGCCTCGACCGGGCCAAGGCACAAAATGGCCACTGGGTGACTGCCAGCTGGCATGTTGAGCAGCGCGGCCAGTGCCACCGGGCAAAAAATGGACACCCAGCCCATGCCCAGCCCTTCGGCGCGCGCGGCTAGCCAGAGGTTTTGAATCGCGCAGGCCGTCGATGCCAGGTCCATCTCCGGCAGGGTGCGGCGGCCAAACACATGCGCTTGACGGCCGGGCGGCAGCGCCACGACCAGCACCTCGGCTGCGTCCAGCACGCCTTGTACCTTGAGCTTCATGAAGTCGTCCTGCCGCTCACCCATGGTCTGTGCGGTCAGCCGGCGTTCAGCGTCAACCAGCGTATGAATCTGCTGGCGAATCAGCGGCTTGCGGACCCGAATAAAACGCCACGGCTGCATAAAGCCGACGCTTGGCGCGTGGTGAGCGGCTTGCAGCAAGCGCTGCAGCTGATCGTCGGGCACTTCACCGCCGCAAAAGTGGCGCATGTCGCGCCGCTCGTAGATAGCGCGATAAACAGCAGCTTGCTCGGCGCTGGAAAAAGCATGCTGTGGCACGGTCAAAACAGTCTCAGTCTTCGATGCCGCGCTGCGCTGGCGTGCCGGCATTAAAGGCGTGCTTGACCAGCGTCATCTCGGTGACGGTGTCGGCCAGCGCAATGATCTCGGGCGGGCAACGGCGGCCGGTGATGACCACATGCGTGCTGCGGGGGCGGTCGTTGAGCGTTTGCAGCACGTCGCCCAGCGGCAGCCAGCCGTAAATCAAGGGGTAGGTCAGCTCGTCAAGCACCACCATGAAGTTATCCGTGCTCAATATCGCGGCTTTGGCGACTTCCCAGCCCTTGCGCGCTAGCAGGCCGGAGCGCTCTTGGTCTTGGCTTTTCCAGCTGAAGCCATCGCCCAAACCTTCAATCGGCAAACCCAGTTGGTCAAACATGCGGTGCTCACCAAAGCGGGCTGTGGGCACCTTCATGAACTGAAAAATCCGCACTTTTTTGCCATGCACATGGGTGCGACCAAACGCCCGCAATGCCAGCCCAAAAGCTGCGGTACTTTTGCCCTTGCCGTCGCCGGTGTTGACGATGACCAAGCCACGCCGCTCGCCTTCGGGTTTTTCATAGGGTTTTTCGGTGGGTGCGGATTCAATTTGCATTGCGTGAGCCTTTGTTAGCCTTTAGCTGTTCAGTCGGTAGTGGGCACGGCCAGCCACCGCCCGGCCAAGCTATGCACCTCGATGCGGTGGTCAAACACCGCCTCCAGCGCGCGGTGCGTAGCGGCGTCGGTGCAGGCGCCTTGGTGAGTCACTTGGCCTTGCGCCATCACCACCAGCTCGTCAGCGTGCAGCGCAAACGATAGCTCGTGCAGCACGCTGACCACGGTTTTGCCGTGTGCCACCAGCGCCCGCACCAGCCGCAGCCAGTCGGTTTGGTGCGGTGGGTCCAGGTTGGCCAGCGGCTCGTCCATCAGCAGTACCTCGGCTTGAACCGCCAACGCCCGCGCCAGTAGCACGCGCTGGCGCTCACCACCCGACAGCTCGCCCAAGGCGCGGTGACGCCAGGCCCAAGTCTGGGTGCTGCGCATGGCTTGCTCAACCGCCGTGCGGTCGGCCACGCTGGACGGTGCCAGCCAGGCCTGGTGCGGCAGGCGGCCCAGCATGGCAACGTCATAGGCCGTTAAGTCGTCGGCCGACGCTTCGTTTTGGCCCAGCCATGCCAGCTGCCGCGCGCGCTGGCGAGCGGCCACCGCGTGCAGCGGCTGGCCCAGCAGCTCAACAGTGCCGCTGTACACCAGCAGCCCGGCCAGCGCCTTGAGCAGCGTGGACTTGCCAGCGCCGTTGGGCCCGACGATGCTGGTCCAACGCCCAGCCGGCAGCGCCAACGAAATGTCGTGCAAAACATCGACGTTTCCAAGTTTTGCCCGCACGTTGATTGCCTGTAGTGCTATTAGTTTAGAGCCTGAGCAAACGGACATCAGCGAGCCGATCCCCGGCCCATTGGGCCGCGCTGGCGGTGCATCAGCCACAGCAAATAACCGCCACCCAACACTGCGGTCAGCACGCCCACCGGCAACTCCTGCGGTGCAATTACCCCCCTGGCCAGGATGTCTGCCGCCATCAGCAGCGCTGCGCCCGTCAACGCCGACAAACCAATCAACCGGCCATGCGTGGTTTTGACCACCGAGCGCACCAGGTGCGGCGCAGCCAAGCCAACGAAGGCGATGAGCCCGGTTTGCGCTACCGCTGTGCCGGTGGCCAGCGCCAACACGGCCACCAGCGCTAGCCGCATCAGCGGCAGGCGCAGCCCCAGGCTTTGTGCGGTGGCATCGCCCAACGCTAGCCCGTCGAGCACATGGCTCATCATCCAAGCGGCCACCCCTGTGACCAGCAGCACCGCAGCCATCACGCCGCAAGCGGCCCAGCCCACAAACGCGGTGCTGCCCAACATGAACGATTGCATAGCCTGTAACAGGTCCGGGCTCAATAGCGAGATAAGCGACGTGGCAGCGCCCAGCACGACGCCTACCACCACGCCGGCGAGCAACAAACGAAGCGTGTGCTGCACGCCTTTGGCCAATACCAGCGTGAGCAGCACTGCGCCAACCGCCCCGATAAAAGCCGCTCCGGTCAGCCCAATGCGCGCTAGCCAATGAGTAGCCAGCGGCGAGACCCCAAACAGCAGCATGGCCAGCGCCACACCCAGCGAGGCCCCCGAGGCACTGCCCAATAGATACGGGTCAGCCAGAGGATTGCGGAATAAACCTTGCGCCACCGCACCGGCCAAGCCCAACAGGCTGCCGGCCAGCCAAGCGCCGGCGGTACGCGGCAAGCGGATGTCAGTGATGATTTTCCAGGCCTGCGGGTCGTTTTGCATCTGCAGCACACTGTCCAGCCCGGTGCTGCCTACTGCCACGCCCAGCAGC
>JAYULP010000264.1:0-1651 GCA_043763445.1 Polaromonas sp. | reverse complement strand
CCTTGGAATGCTGGATTTCATCGGCGCGGCGAAAGGTATTGTTGATGCGCTCGACCACCTTTGGCACCGAGTCCACAGGGTACAGCGACTGGTCAGGGTACATCGCGGCGTAGCCATTGTTGTCAGCAGCTACCTGCCAGCCCGACAGGTAGATGGCTTTCACCCCAGCCTTGACCTGCTGCATGGCTTGTCCACCCGTCAATGCACCCAGGCAATTGACATAGGCCTCGGTATGCAGCAAGTCCCACAGCTTTTCAGCGCCACGGCGGGCCAAGGTGTGCTCAATTGGGAACGAGCCGCGTAGCCGCACGACTTCAGCGGCGGTGTAACCGCGCTTAATGCCCTTCCAGCGGGGGTTGGTGTCCCAGTCTTTTTGCAAGGCAGCGGCTTGCTGGTCACGGCTGAGTTGTTCTGTAAGGCTTTGTGGCATGTTGAGCTCCAAGGGGTTGAAAAAAGGCATTAAAAATTCGACACGGTTGCTGTTGTCAGGGCAGTTTGAGCAACCACGCTACCGCGTGAAGATAGCCGCTCTACTGTAAGTCTTCTACAAGACTATACGAAGCTCTTATGTCTTATAGAAGATAAAAATTAAACCCAATTAAATCAATGCTGTGCATGAATAATTTCTCCATATGAAATTTATTTTCTTATATTGAGAAAAAATATTGCAGTGCAACAAGTTTAATTGTCACATCCCGGAATTTGCTCTGGTAATGTGAAATAACTATTCGCCACCCACCCCGAGCAGGTTTGCCGGTAGGTTGCCCCGTCGCCACTTTCAATGCACAGCTTGCCCACCACCGCGGCGGGCTTGGCCTTGCAGCCAAAACAAGTCAGCTCACGCACGTTGCCCAAGCGGGCTACGACTCCACGCTGCGGGTACTCGCCGGCAGGCACGGCTCACACGATTCACACCGCTCACACCGCTCACACGGCTTCAAGTTCGTCGAGCTGACGCTCAAGCGCTGGCCAGCGTGATGTGGCGGCCAATCTCAAAGCGGCGCGAGTCTGCCAGCGCAACGCCGGCGTAGGCGCCCAAGTCGCACAACACGCCCGCCACAGGGCCGGCGCCCAGTGACTTGGGGCGGCTGGCGCCAGCTGGTGGATGTCACGTTGCTCGCGCTGGCGCACAGTGCCATAGAAAAAAATATGGCGCACCAGCGCGGTAGACAGCCGGCTGTTGTCACACTAAGGCATGATTTGAACGATGAATCGAATGCTGGCGTATGCCTGTCTGGCCCTGAGCATGTCCCTGGTGGGCAGCTATGTGGCGCTGTCCAAGCCGCTGGTGGCAACACTGCCGGTTTTTTTGCTGGCATGGCTGCGCTTTGGTATTGGTGGCGTGGCCATGCTGCGCTGGCTGAAAAAACCCGCTGATGAAGCCCCGATAAGTCGCCAGACGCGCAGACTACTTTTTCTAGAGTCGTTTTTTTGCAACTTTTTATTTTCGATTTGTATGCTTTTTGGTGTCAGCATGACCAGCGCGGTGGCAGCAGGTGTGATCATGGCGAGCATCCCAGCGGCGGTGGCGGTGATGAGCTGGCTGTTTTTGCGTGAGCGTATCAGCCGACGGGTTTGGGCAGCAGTAGCGTGTGCGGTGCTTGGCATCGGTTTGGTGTCGCTCTCAAAAACAGAGCATTTCAGGCAGTTA
>JAYULP010000263.1:0-1655 GCA_043763445.1 Polaromonas sp. | reverse complement strand
GCTTTTTCTGGCTCGGCGCTAGCCCTATAATGTGTTTCACTAGCGGTTCACTGTAAGTTAATAGTTGGTCTGGATTTTAATCCACACCACTGCTCAGGGTGGTCAACACTACTGTTTCGCAGCACTTGCAACACCGCTAGAAGGTCGATGCCACTGCACTGAAATTGCCCGCTTGCGACTCCGGTTGACTTCATTTTGCTGAAGCAAGGCACTCGCAGCAGGCACTGCTCAATGTAGCGCTGTCGACGCATTGCGAACACATTTACGGAATACCCAAGCGATGCGCCCAAGTTATGCACCTGTGCAGGCACAGCAGGCGCCTCGCGGATCTCGGTGAGAACCTAGTTTTTTAACGGATAGCTCTTGACCGCTCTTTTGCTCAGTGTGATGTTGACCGGCCTGCAGCGCGCTTGCGTTCTGCTTTTAGGCCCAAGTCATGCGTTTGCCCGGTCTTTGATTGCATTAAGTGCTGCGCTTTTTGTAGCACTTCGCCGTTTGTCTATGGCTCATCTCGTCCACGCGCCTATGTTGAAAACCGCCCTGCTCGACTGATTTGCCAGTTAAGTACCGTGCGTTTTTAGCTCTCCGGCAGTTCCCCACGTTCGCTTCGCGTCGTCTCTGGCATCGTTGGCCCAAGTCGGGCCCGTGATGTGATGAAGAACGAAGGAGCCTTTCATGAAAAGAATGCTGGTTAATGCCACGCAGGCCGAAGAGCGCCGCCTAGCTATTGTTGACGGACAAAAACTCCTCGACTACGAAATTGAAATTGAAGGCCGTGAGCAGCGCAAAGGCAACATCTACAAGGCAGTTGTCACCCGCGTTGAGCCTTCGTTGGAAGCTTGCTTTGTTGACTACGGCGAAGACCGCCATGGCTTTTTACCGTTTAAGGAAATCTCACGTAACTACTTCACCCCGGGCGTGCCAGTTAACCAGGCCCGAATCAGCGACGTGATCCGTGAAGGCCAAGAGTTGATGGTCCAGGTTGAAAAAGAAGAGCGCGGCAACAAGGGGGCCGCGCTGACAACCTTTGTGTCCCTGGCTGGGCGCTATGTTGTGCTGATGCCAAACAATCCCCGTGGTGGTGGCGTAAGCCGCCGTATTGAAGGTGATGATCGGGCAGAGCTCAAAGAAGCCATGGACCAGCTGGAATACCCGCAAGGCGCCAGCATCATTGCGCGGACTGCCGGCATTGGCCGCAATGCACCCGAGCTGCAGTGGGACCTGAACTACCTGATCAAACTCTGGACTGCCATCGAAGGCGCGGGCAAAGGCGGCAAGGGCGCATTTCTGATCTACCAGGAGTCGAGCCTGGTGATCCGCGCGATTCGCGACTACTTCAACAGCGACATCGGCGACATTTTGTTCGACACCGACGACGTTTACGAGCAAGCCCGTCAGTTTATGGCGCACGTCATGCCCGAGCACGAGCACCGCGTCAAACGCTACCGGGACGACGCGCCGCTGTTCAGCCGCTTTCAAATTGAGCACCAGATTGAGTCGGCTTATGCCCGCACAGTGCAGTTGCCGTCGGGCGGCGCTATCGTGATTGACCACACGGAGGCATTGGTGTCGGTGGACGTCAACTCAGCGCGTGCCATCAAGGGCGGCGACATTGAGGAGACGGCTACTCGCACCAACTTGGAAGCGGCTGACGA
>JAYULP010000262.1:0-10428 GCA_043763445.1 Polaromonas sp. | reverse complement strand
AAATTTTTAAGGCCTTTGGCGATGCTTTGGCCCTGCGTTTGAATGGCTTTTTGCTGCGCCTCGGCATTGAGCGTTAAAAAGTTGCTGGGCGCCGTGGCAGCTAGGCACTGCTCCACCGCAAAGCGCATGCGGGCCTTGGTTTTGGCGCTGCCCTGCACCGCCTCGGCAAGCCCCATCAAGGTGCGGGCATTGAGCAAGTAACTGGCGGCTGAAAATTTGGACACTGGGCTGTCGTTCCAAGCGGCGCTTGAAAAGCGCTTGTCCAGCGCCGCTGGAATGGCGCTGCCCGCCTGCATGCTTTGGTTCCACAGCGCGGTTGCCTCGCTCAGATAGGTTTGCTGCAGCGTTTGCAGCGCCGCTTTGTCAAACTCAAGCGCTGGCGGCAGTGGGGCGGTGCCTGCCGGCGTGCCAAGCTTGGCCATGGCTTGCGTGATGTGCTCGACGCTGCTGGCCAAGGTCTTTTGCATTTTTTGGGCGGCTTGCGCCCAGTTAGGATCAGAATTCACGGTTGTCTCCGGACTCGTTGCGCGCATCGCCTCGCGTCTTGTGCTGTTGTCGGCGCAAGTATCCTCCGGTTTGACCGCTGATCTTCCACCCCCTACCGAGTTTTTTTATGTATTTAGTCGTGATTGCCTGGATGTATGTGGTGCTGATGATGGCAGTGGCAGAGGCCACCAACACCACCGGCACAGTGTTGGGCGCGCTGGTCACGTTTTTCTTGTATGGCGTTGGCCCGGCGGGCTTGCTGGTGTACTTGATGGGCACACCAGCGCGCAACAAGGCATTGAAAAAGCGCAGTGCTCAGGCGCGCGAGCAGCACATTGCCAGCGTGCAGGCCAGCAGCGCTGGCCTAGCGCCCGGCGCTGCCCCCAGCGCAGCTTTGGCTACGGCCGAAAGCTCAGACCCTCCAGATGCAGGCCGCCATGCGCCCGGTGGCAGCGCCGTCGCGGCGGTGCGAAAAAAACCGTGAAGGGTCACTGGCGGTGCACCAGCTTGGGCTGCTGTCGTTGCCATAGACCTGCTCATCGCCCATGCCCAGCGTGCGCAACCGCAGCCGCGCCAAACCGGGCAAGTCGGCCCTGAACTTGCCGGCAGAGGTACGCTGAAACCATTCATCAGCGCCAGCGAGCTGCGCCATAAAAGCGGCCCGCACCTCGGCCCCGACTTCAAATGCAGCAGGCCCAATGCAAGGGCCAAGCCACGCTATTAAATCAGTAGCTGCGCAGGATGTGTTTACGCCGGCAGATGCAGTAAATGACCTCAAAACGGCACTCAGTACATCGGTAAAGGCCGGCTCGCCAGCGGCCTGGCGCTCTGCTGGCAACGCGGTCCGCAGCGCAGGCACACCAGCCAGACCGCGCCAGCCCGCATGCGCAGCGGCTACCCGAGCCCCGTCGCGGCGGCTCAGCAGCACCGGCAGGCAGTCAGCCACCATGACGGTGCAAGCCAGCGCCGCGCGTGTGGTGCTGCAAGCGTCGGCTTGACCGCCGTCAGCTGTGCCGACATCCAACTCGGCCACACCGGCCCGGTGAACCTGGCGCAAAAAGACAGCGCGCGCGCCAATGCTGCTGGACAACTGGGCGCGGTTAGCCGCCACCCGCGCCGCAGCGTCGCCCACATGGTCGCCGAGGTTCAAGCAGTCATAAGGCGCAGCCGACACGCCGCCCTGTCGGCTCGTGAAAACCGCGCGCACACTCGGCGGGGCGGGCCATTGGGGGACAAGCCAAAAGGGGTTCACGCCTGAATCGCTCCACCGGCTGCGGGCGGCGCCGCAGTGAAAATGCGGCGCTGTAAGCCGGCGTTAAGCACCGTCGCCGGCGTGCAGCGCAAAAGTGTTGGGCCAGGCGCCGAGCGCAAACCGGGGCACCAAGGCAAGGCGTTACTCAGTTTCATCGGCCAAAGGATAAACCCTACGCGCCGGCAATCGCCTGGGTGACTGCCGCCTGCAGCGGGTAACCTTACGCTTGCGCGCTGCAACCCAATTGCACCAACTGACTTTTAACCCCCACGAAAGGCCCCGCATGAACCCCTTCACCAGTGCCGATATTTCAAGCCGCGTCAACCACCAGGTGCGCCTGGCCAGCCGCCCGCATGGCTTGCCTACCGAGGCGAATTGGTCGTTCACCAGCGAGCCCGTAGCGCTGCCTGGGCCTGGCGGGGTGTTGGTCAAAACCCTGTATCTATCCCTTGACCCGGCCATGCGGGGCTGGATGAACGAGGGCAAAAGCTACATTGCCCCAGTAGAACTTGGCGCTGTGATGCGCGCGGGCGGCATTGGCCAGGTAATTGCCTCCAACAATCCGGCGTTTATGGTGGGCGACTATGTCAACGCCGGGCTGGACGCGCAGGCGTACTGTCTGGTGCCGCAAGACCAGCTCAAGCGCAGCGGCATGTTCAAGGTTGACCCCGCTTTGGGTTTAACAACTTGGCTCAATGTGCTGGGCATGCCCGGAATGACGGGGTATTTCGGCCTGATGGAAGTCGGTGTTCCGATGCCCGGCGAGACGCTGGTGGTGTCCGGCGCAGCCGGTGCGGTGGGGCAAACGGTAGGCCAAATAGCCAAGCTCAAGGGCTGCCGCGTAGTCGGCATTGCCGGCGGCAAGGCCAAGTGCGACTGGGTTGTCAACGAGTTGGGGTTTGACGCCTGCATTGACTACAAAAACGCTGACGTGCGCGCCGGGCTCAAAGAACATTGCCCCCAAGGTGTGGACATTTACTTTGACAACGTGGGCGGGGATATTTTGGACCTGGTTCTGGCCAAAATCACACGCGGTGCGCGCATCATCATTTGCGGCGCTATCAGCCAGTACAACAACACCACCCCCGTCAAAGGCCCAGCGAACTACCTGTCGCTGCTGGTGAACCGCGCCCGCATGCAAGGCATTGTGGTGTTTGACTACGCTGATCGCTACCACCTAGGCGTCGCTGAAATGGCGCGCTACCTGAAGGCCGGCACGATGAAAAGCAAAGAAGATGTGGTGGTTGGCCTGCACACCTTCCCGCACACGCTGCTCAAGCTGTTTAACGGCGAGAACTTTGGCAAACTGGTGCTCCAGGTCGCACAACCGGACTGATCGCTAGGCCCCCGGCGTAACCGGACCGCTGAACCCGGCCGAATTTCTGCACCCACTGAACTCAAAAGACACTGAAAGTAAGCCCATGATTCTTGAAATTGCCGACATCCGCATTCAACCCGGCCAACACCTTGCTTTTGAAGCCGCCATCGCCCGCGCTGCTCGAGCGGTCGTCTCCCAGGCGCTGGGCTTTAAGGGCTTCAGTGTTCACCGGGGCATTGAAAGCGCCGAGCGTTATGTGCTGCAAATTCAGTGGGAAACGCTGGAAAACCACACAGTGGACTTTCGTGAGTCCGCTGCATTTGCTGAGTGGCGCGCTATCGTCGGGCCATTTTTTGCCAGCCCGCCCACAGTGGAGCACTTCGAGCTGCTAGCGCACAGCGATTGAGGTAACTGCGCAGCAGCGCGGTGCTGCAGAACAACTCAGCAGCGGCAAGGCCAGCGTAGCCAGTTTGGTTTAACCTGTGCCAGCGGCGGCTTCCAACGGGCACACCCGCACCAGATGCCTGCCCGATATATGCTACGTTATCAATAGCATTACAAGCAGTTAAAACGACGGCAAGAGTCCTAAACCGCATAAAACAGGTTTCTGAGGTGCTGACAAGCAGGCAGGTCACCAAAAGCACCAACTGCTCCACGCCAGCCGGCCGGTGCCTGATATCTCACGATCCCGATATCTCACTATCCCGATATCCCGATATCCGGATATCCGGATATCTACTACCCAGTCCACCGAACATTCACACAGGAGAGATGCCCATGACCTCGCAGCCAGCGTTTGTGATTGCCGTGCCAGCTACCGTATCCGTGGCCGTCAACGGCACCTCAGCCCGGTTTCCGGTACGCCGCGTTTACTGCGTAGGCCGAAACTATGAGGAACACGCCAAAGAAATGGGCTTTACCGGCCGTGAGGCGCCGTTTTTCTTCCTCAAGCCGGCTGACACCGTGGTCGCCGTCGAATCTGGCCAAACCGGCTCAATGGCTTACCCCACTTTGACCAAAAATTTGCACCATGAGGTCGAGCTGGTGGTTGCTATTGGCATGGGTGGCAAAAACATTCTTGCGGCGAACGCGCACCGACACATCTTTGGCTACGCGGTGGGCCTGGACATGACGCGCCGAGATTTGCAAGCGGAGATGAAAAAAGCTGGGCGCCCGTGGTGCATTGGCAAGGCCTTCGATCAGTCCGCGCCCATCGGCCCGATCACTGTGGCGGCCGAGGCGGCTGACATCGGCAATGCCGAGCTGTTTATTCAAGTCAACGGCTGCGACCGCCAGCGCAGTAGCACCGCCCAGCTGATCTGGTCTGTTGCCGAGACAATTGAAGCCTTATCAGCCGCGTGGGAGCTGCAGCCGGGCGACCTGATCTACACCGGCACGCCCGCCGGTGTAGCGGCTGTGGTCAGCGGTGACACCATGGTCGCCAATGTTGCCGGCTTGAGCACGCTGCGCGTGCGCATCACCTGAGTTATTGTGGCGCCGGCAGGCCATCGCAGCCCAAGCGTGGGCGTGGGCTGTCGGCACCGTGTGCAAGGGTCTGCACAGATACCAGGCAATCTGTGCGCAACGGGCGCAAACGCTACACTGCAACGATGCATCGTCCCCCCCTCAACTGCTGCCGTGTGTGTGGAACTGCTGTGGTTTGTCGTCTGCCGGACGACGGTGACACCCGGCAACGTGCCGTTTGTCCCGCTTGCCACACGGTTCATTACGAAAACCCGCTTAATGTCGTGGGAACAGTGCCCTACTTCGGCCGTGACGGCGCGCAAGTGCTGCTGTGCAAACGCAACATTGAGCCCCGGTTTGGCATGTGGACGCTGCCCGCAGGCTTCATGGAAATGAATGAAACAACCTCACAAGGTGCCGCCCGCGAAACCGTTGAGGAAGCCGGAGCACAGTTCGACATCGGCCCGCTGTTTTCTGTTATGAATGTGCCGCGTGTCGGGCAGGTTCACTTCTTTTATCTTGCCACGCTGTCCAGCCCGGTGTTTGATCCGGGTCATGAAACGATTGAAGCCCGGCTGTTCACGGAAGATGAAGTTCCATGGGACGACATTGCCTTTCACACGGTTCAGCAAACACTGCGCCATTACTTTGACGACCGACGCAAGGGCAGCTTTGGCTTTCACGCCACCGACATCAACTGATCGGCATTGGCGCATAGCGCGCCAGCGGGCGCTAGCCGAACGGGCTGGCACCGCTCGAACTGTGAGGCCTGCGGAAACGCCGTCTCCAGCGCCTGCTTGATTTGGCGCAGCCGCGGGTCATGTGCCAGCGCATTGTCAGTGGTGTCGTTAATGCAGAAAAAATCAAGTCGGCCAATGGCACTGACCAGCTGGGCTAACACTGCGCTCAGTGCATTTGCGTCCAGTGACCCAGCAGACACATACAAATGACTGTGCTCGCACACGCGAGCTTGTGCATTGGCCAGCGCCCACCGCATCACAAAATCAGACACGATAGTGGGCTTGTCCCACGCTCGAAATACCGTTGAGCGCACCCGTTCAAACAACTCAGGCGCTTCACGTTCAAGCCGCATCATGCGGGAGCGCAGCATCGGCCGGGGCGAATGCGCGAAGGTACGAAATACGGGTTGATAAGCTGTTTGTTGACCAGCGCGCAGCAGGCCAGACCTAGCAGGGCCTGCGCACGAGGCAGACGCCGGCTGCGCTCTGAGCCACGCATGCGACAAGCGGCAAGCGTTTTCAAGCGCTGTAGCGTCTGTGCGCATCGGCTCGTCGGTCACACTTGGCTCATCGGACCAGGCGACATAGGTACCGCCCGGGTAGAACCAGTCGTTTAACCGCACCTGTGCGCCAAAGAACACATCGTCATTGAGGTAGAAAAACCGTTCAGACAAATTGGCAATGCGGTGAATGTACGACTCGATATTGCCAGAGTCAAAAGTCGGCAGCAAATGCGCCGGTATGAGGTCGCGGTGATCCACCACGGTAAGCCCGCTAGACGACTGCAGCCAAGCGGGTGTTTGCGCGTCAGTCACCACATACACATGCCCGTGGTCTGGAAAAAACTTCTCCAGCGCACGCAAACTGTAGAGCAGCTCGTCGTTGTCACGAAACCGGCCTTCAACATTGCTATACAACGCCAGGCTCTGGCGTCCATCGTCGTTTAATGCGTCAGCGGCGTGGGCTCGCTTTCGCCGCCACACCGGATCACTGCCGTCAACCCACAAGTAAACAATATCAACAGGTGCTTCTTGGTTAGAGCGCATAAAAAAGTGGTCTGTGGCCAAAAAGCAAAAAGCCTGCGAGTACGGCGCAGGCTTTTTCAGGTCTTATTAAAAGTTTATGGTCGGTGTGAAAGGATTCGAACCTTCGACCCCTTGCACCCCATGCAAGTGCGCTACCAGGCTGCGCCACACACCGTTTAGCGGGCAAGTATAGCGCGCAGTGCGCGGTGATCGTTGGCGAGAAGCTCGCAAACGTCAAACAGTCTGCGCCGCACCGATTGCAGTTGCCGGACCGCAACGTGCAGTGCAGGCGCTGGTTAAGCAAGCAGTTCAAAATCCTGAAAATCTTGAAAACCCGCTGTTTCCACCATCTTGTCAAACATGGAGCCGCTGCCGCCGAACATATGCAAACTCTTGCGTGCGACCTCACCCGGTCGGCGGCGGTGCCGGCCAACTTGCACAGCCTCGCGCAGTTTGTTACACGCGCCAATAATGGCAGAGCGTTGGTCCTACAGCAGATCACAAAGCCTGCGCACTATCGGCACCTTGTGGCGTGGGTAGTAGCGTCGATTACCGGGGTTTTTCAGCGGATAAAGCCGGCTGAACTCTTGCTGCGAGCAGCGCAGAGTGTGTGGTTTGACGCCGCACAACCCGCTGACGTTACCAATCGCGAAGTCACGCTGAACTGCCATAACAAGAAGCAGCTTTTGCAGCGCATCAGTACTCAAAACAATAACAGTAACAACAACAGTAACGGTCCAACCCAACCCAGGCGGCTTGAGCTCGAAAATTCGCTTACGGTGGATGTTCACGAGCTATTGCGCAAATGCACAACCCGTGTTCACCGCGCAGCAGATGACGGGCGTTTTATTTGCCAGACGGTGCAGCAGCTGGCGTGCATCGCCTGAGTGCGGTGTTGGGTTCAGCCAACGGCAGTGCCGTTGGCGTAAAAGTCAACGCCGCAAACCGCCGGGGTCAAGGCCGCCACAGACCGCACGGCGTTGCACAAACCAGCCCCGGCTAAACCGCACCGTCCGCCGATGCCACACTACCCAATGCGTTCGCACCAGAGTTAAGGCCTTCGCCCTGAATTTGCTCTTTCAGTTTGTGGCTTGCATGGAAAGTGACCACCCGCCGCGCCTCAATTGGAACTAACTCGCCGGTACGCGGATTTCTGCCAGGCCGCGGCGCTTTGGTGCGGATCTGAAAATTTCCAAACCCTGATATTTTGACGTCATTGCCTTCGACCAAACTGCTGGCAACAAGGTCAAAAAAAGCGTCAATCATGTCTTTCGACTCCCGTTTGTTCAGTCCGATCTGCTCGAAAAGCATCTCGGCCAAATGCGCTTTCGTCAAAGCGGGTGTCTCCAGACTTTCTACCGAAAAATCCATGATGTCACTTTCTGTTGGCGAGTAAAACAAGCAAGTACCCTGGAGGTGGTCTGCACAACGCCTTGCAGTGTGTGGCAGCACGGACTCACACACACCACTCCTGGCGGGCAGCCGCTAGCGCAAACGCGCGTTCAAACGCAGCTGCAACTGCTCGACGACCGCTTGCGTTGTGGCCTCAATAACAGGGTCAGTGAGTGTGACGGTCTGGCTTGACAGCACCAGTCGCACAGCCAGACTTTTTTCACCCACCTGCAAACCGGTGTTTCCCGGTTGTGGCCGGTAAACATCGAATAAAGTCGCCGAGGCGAGTAAGCCTCGTGTGTCAGCCGCGTCGATAGCCGCCATCAGCGCCTGGTGTGTGACGCCATCCGGGACAATCACAGCAATGTCGCGCTCTACCGGTTGCAGCTTGCCAACGGCGCTGAATATCGGCACCGGGCGCTGGAGTACGGCGTCGAGGTCTAGCTCAAAGACCAGTGGCGCTTGTGCGATGTCGTTGCCTTGCCGCCACTGCGGATGCAGTTCACCAACGAAGCCCGCGACAACACCCGCCACAGTAACGCTGGCACACCGGCCCGGGTGCATTGCCGGATGAACGGCTGGAGCGAAGGTAGCGGTCAAGGGCGATAAAAGGGATTGCACGTCGCCTTTGACATCAAAAAAGTCGACATCGCTGTCGCCCTGCCCCCAGCCTAACGGCCAGCGTGCGCCATAAGCTAGCCCAGCCAAACGCAGCGGCTGGTCAAACCCAGCAACTGTGGTGTGCGTGTTTTGGGACGTTGCATCACGCAGAAACACTCGGCCCACTTCAAAGATGCAAACCCGTGACGCTTTACGGTCGAGGTTAAATTTCAGCACCTGTAATAGCGAGCCCAGCAGCGACGAACGCATCACACTCAGATGACTGGCAATCGGGTTGAGCAAGCGTATCGGGTTGGCGTTGCCGGCCAACTCAAGCTCCCAGCGGGCATCGACAAAGCTGAAATTTATGGTTTCCTGGTAGCCCAACGACGCCATCGTGTGACGAACATCAAAAGCGCTGCGTTCGGATTCCGCCCGCACGCGAGCTGTAATCGGTGCAAGCGGCGGGCTCGGCGGCAGCTGGTCGTAGCCCACCAGACGCACGACTTCTTCGATCAAATCTTCCTCAATCTGCAAATCGAAGCGGTAGCTGGGAATCGACACCGTCAGCACGTCATTCGACGCACTCACGTCCAGACCCAAACGCACCAAAGCTCCGACACACTGCGCTGTACTCAGGGGCATACCGATGACTTTTACGGCGCGCGCCACGCGCAAAGTCACTGCGTGCCGCGCCGGCATATTGGGCGCCGCGTCGGTGATCGGGCCGCAACTTGTGTGCGCAGTACCGCACACGTCAATGATCAGCTGGGTAATGCGTTCAAGCTGCTCTACGGTGTGGCCTGGGTCCACACCGCGCTCGAAACGATGCCCCGCCTCAGTCGAGAAGTTGTAGCGGCGCGACCGCCCGGCAATGGCCTTGGGCAACCAGTACGCGGCTTCAAGGTACACGTTGCAAGTCGTGCCTGAGACGGCGGTTGCGTCGCCGCCCATGATGCCGGCCAAGGACTCTACTTGAACGTCGTCGGCGATAACCCCAACTTTTTCGTCCACCGTAACGGTGCTGCCGTTGAGCAGCTTGAGTGTCTCTGCGGCCTGACCCCACCGCACGGTCAGTGCGCCATGGAGCTTGTCCAAGTCGAAAATATGCGATGGCTGGCCCATCTCAAACATGACGTAGTTTGAAATATCCACCAACGCACTTACGCTTCGCTGGCCGCAACGGGCAAGCCGCTCGACCATCCAAGACGGCGTTGCCGCCTGAGTGTTAAGAGCCCGCAACACGCGGCCGCAAAAGCGTCCACACAGGTCCTCAGCAAGTATCGTCACTGGGATGCACAGCGCGTCTGTCACCGCCGCAGCAGGGAACTGCGGGGTACGTAGCGCCGACCCGGTGAGCGCCGAAAGCTCGCGCGCCACACCGTACACGCTAAGGCAGTGTGCCAAGTTGGGCGTAAGTTTCAGCGTGAAAAGCACATCATCGAGTTGGAGATGCGCCCGAAGGCACTGCCCCACCGGCGCATCAGCTGCCAGCTCGAGCAAACCGCCATGGTCTGGTGACAACTTGAGCTCGCGCGCGGAGCACAGCATGCCTTGGCTCTCAACGCCGCGCAGTGTACCCACCTTGATTGAAAACGGCAGGCCATCATCGCCCGGTGGCAGCTCTGCACCGACCAACGCACACGGCACCTTGATGCCCACGCGGGCATTCGGCGCGCCGCACACAATACCCAACAAGCGCTCGCAGCCAACATCGACCTGGCACACCCGTAGTCGGTCAGCATTGGGATGTGGCTGCACAGAGACAATTGAGCCAACGACAATGCCGCTGAACGGCGGGGCCACCGGACGGAGTTCTTCAACTTCAAGTCCCGCCATAGTTAGGGTGTTAGCGAGCTGTTGCGTTGTCAGGGGCGGGTTGCAAAACTCGCGCAGCCAGGATTCTGGAAATTGCATGGGGGAGCCTGTAACTGGTTATTTTTAAGACTGGAATTGCGAGAGAAACCGGATGTCACCGTCAAAAAATAGCCGCAGGTCGTTGACGCCGTAACGCAACATCGTCAACCGATCTGGCCCCATACCGAAGGCAAATCCGATGTACTTTTCCGGCTCTAACCCCATGTTGCGTACAACGTTGGGATGGACTTGCCCCGCGCCCGCAACTTCCAGCCAGCGACCGGCCAGTGGCCC
>JAYULP010000261.1:0-1657 GCA_043763445.1 Polaromonas sp. | reverse complement strand
GACAGCGGCTCACCGGGACAACTCATGGGACCGGCTGAAGTTTGAACACTGGCAACGCCATCACTCGGGCGACGGCTTGCAGATTAGGCACCAGCTGCTGCGCGGCGAAGCTGAACGGCGTGTCGGGCTCCAGCGCAGCAATCACCAGGTTGGCCAAGGGTTGGTTAAGCGGCACATAGTAGCTTGCACGCGGCACGTCAAGCAGCCCCTGCACCAGCGTGACGGCGGCCGTCGGTGCGGCTAAGGTCGCTGCCAAGTTGGCTGGGCGGTAACTCTCGGCCAGCACCGCGCCGCTTTCAACTGCCTGCAACACCTGCACACCATGCAGCAACAAGCGGCGTACCGCGGCTGACGCATCACTGGCCAGCCAGTAGCCGCACGGCCGGCTGCGCACGCTCTGGCGGATCAGCGCCAGTGACGAGTCCCAGTCCACACTGATGAGCCGGTCGTTGCCCGTGACCGCGTCAATCACCTGCAGGTCGTACTGCGCTGCCACCGGCGCGGCCAGCACTGTGGCCTCACCAGTGCAGGCCATGGCGCTGATTTCTTTGTCAAAAAAGGCGCGGACCTGCCCCAAGTCGGCTGCCCGCAGCACGGTGCTGGCCAGCACGCTCGACAACGCCGTAACCTGGGTGTGAACCCGCCGCTGAATATGCAGCCGCCCGAGCCCGGCTCCGCGGCTTTGAAGCAGCAGGCCAATGCTGTTTTTCAAGGCACTGACATTGCGAATGGTGTCGGGCTGCGCTCCGCCCATGGCGAGTTTTTTGTCAGCAGGGTCCGCTGGGTTGGTGTAAGCCCACTGTGCACTGAGATTTTCGCTTTTCAGCGCGGCCAGCAGCGGCTGGCGAAACCACTCTTCGCCCGCCCGCGTCAGCAGCTCGGGCGTGTTGGGCGTGGTGGCGTACTGCAGCAAGGCGTCAAACTTTTCAACAGCGCCAAACTTGTCCATGAAACGCTCTGGCAAGCGCCCGCCAGCGTCGTACTCGCGCACATCGACCACCACAGCGGGGCGATAGTCGCGCACCAGCGCCGCAATCGCCTGGGTCTCGGCGTGGGCCAGCACCAAGTGGTCTTGGTTAGCGGCCGCACCGCCTACCGCGTCAGGGTTGGCCTGCGGCAACACCAGCACATTGATACGCTCTAGCGCCGACTGCAACAGGCCCTGGGCCAGCTCGGTGGCGATGATCAGCAAGGCTTCCGTTGCAGCGGGCTCGTCTGGGCTGTTTTGCCCCAGCAGCAACACCGTCGGCTTGCCGCTGGACAGCAGCGCTGCAGGCGCGGTGCTGCCCGTGCGCGCCAGCACCAACGCCTCAAGCGCTTTGCCGCGCTGTGTCTGGCCGATGGAGATAACCGCGCCGGCCATGCCGCTAGCGACTGCCGCCTGCGCCTGGCGGTGCAGCCAAGCGCTGCTTTCAGCCGGCGTGGTGAAATTGAGTCGGCCAGTTTGCAAGCCTGGGCTGCTGTAGCGCACCGAGGGCGCGGGGAAACGCGCAGCAACCGCCGCGCTGTAGGGGTTGTGGAGGCCGTCTGGGCCGTCTGGGTTGCCTAGGTTGTCTAGGTTATTTGGGTTATCTAGGTTATCTGGATTGTGCGGCGGTGCCGCAAGCGTGCGGCCCAGCGAGTCGGCTCTTGGCGGCGCGCTAAGCGCCGGTGGCGT
>JAYULP010000260.1:0-4153 GCA_043763445.1 Polaromonas sp. | reverse complement strand
CCTCGGTAGCCTCCAGTGAGGAGCCAGCCGGCGTGTAAAAGTTCAGCGAAGCCTCTGAGAAGTCCGCCTTGGGCACAAACTCGGTGCCTAGCAGCCGCAGCATGAAAACACTGGCGACAAAAATTGCCAGCGCCATGCCCACTGTGGCTAGCCGATGGTCCAGCGCCCAACGCAAAATGGTTTGGTAGCCACGGCTCATGGCTTCGGTGGCCGCATCAAACCAGCCGGTGACACGGCCAATACTGCGGTCGTACCAAGAGCGGTAGGCGTCGGTCTGGCCGGGTGTCTGAGCATTGGCTTTGATAGCCGGGTCATGCCAGATGCTCGAGAGCATCGGGTCCAGCGTAAAGCTGACAAACATGGAGATCAGCACCGCGCTGGCCACGGTGATGCCGAACTCATGAAAAAACTTGCCGATGATGCCGCCCATGAAGCCAATCGGCAAAAAAACCGCCACGATGGACAGTGTGGTGGCCAGCACGGCCAGACCAATTTCGCGGGTGCCGTCCATGGCGGCGGCGTACGACGTTTTGCCCATTTGCACATGCCGCACGATATTTTCTCGCACCACAATGGCATCGTCGATCAGCAGCCCCACACACAGACTCAGCGCCATCAGCGTGATCTGGTTAATCGTGAAGCCAAACAGGTTCATAAACAAAAACGTGCCGATGATGGAAATCGGCAACGTCAACCCGGTAATGACGGTCGAGCGCCATGAATTCAAAAACAAAAACACAATCAGCACCGTCAGCAGTGCGCCTTCAATCAAGGTGCGCTGCACATTGCTGACCGCTACCCGAATCGGGCGGGAGCCGTCAGTCACCAGCACCAGCCGCAGCCCGGCCGGCACAGTCGCTTGCAGCTCGGCTACGGCCTTGTTCAGGCCATCGACAACAGCAATCGTGTTTTCGTCTTGCTGTTTTTGCACCGTCACCAGCAAGGTGCGCTGGCCGTTGTACAGCGCTAGGCTGTCGAGCTCTTGCGCGCCGTCGGCAATGCGCGCTACCTGGCCAACGGTAATTGCAGCGCCGTTTTTGCGCACCACGATGATGTCGGCAAAGTCTTCGGGCCGTTTGACTCGGGCGTCAATTTTCACTACCCGTTCTTGCGTCAGTGAGCGGGTTGCGCCTACCGGCAGGTCTTGGTTTTCCAGCCGCACCGCGTTGGCTACCTGCTCGCCGGTGACGCCCAGCGCTTGCATGGCCTGTGGGTTCAAGTAGATGTTAATTTCGCGCTTGGTGCCGCCCACCAGCGTCACCGAGCCCGCGCCGCGCACGTTTTCTAGCTTTTTCTTGAGCACCTGGTCAGCCCAGTTGGTCAACTCGACGGCGGACATGGCGGGCAAAGCAGCGCTCGCGTCGGCGCTGGCTTTTACGCCGCGGGCACAGCTCCCTTGCCCTGGGCCAGTCGCAGCAGCGGCCTGAGCGGGCAACGTCGCACACGGGCCGGCAGGTGGCAGCGCCGCAGCCGGCAATACCGCAATCGACCAGATAGCCCGGCTGGAAGGGTCAAAGCGCAGCACCCGCGGCTGTTTGACTTCGTCGCGCAGCAGCGGGCGAAGTGCAGCGATTTTTTCACGCACATCTTCAGCCGCTCGCCGGCCATCAACATACAGCTGAAAGTTGATGATGACGACGCTTTGGCCTTCATAGCTGCGCGAAGTCAGCTCGCTGATACCCGCGATTGAATTAACGCCTTCTTCAATTTTTTTGGTCACTTCGCTTTCGACCACTTCTGGCGACGCGCCGGGGTATTCGGTTGAAATCACCACCACCGGAAAATCAATGTTGGGCAGCTGGTCGACCTGCATGCGCTGGTACGAGAACAAGCCCAGCACAACGATGGCAAGCATCACCATCACCGCAAATACCGGATTTTTAAGACTTACTTGTGTAAACCACATGTGCGCTGGGCCTCAAAGGCCCGGTTGAGGGCTGGACAGTACAACCGGCGCGGCGCTTGCGGCTTTAGCGGTCGTGGTGAGTGTGACGCGGGTGCCCTCGCGCAGCGGCCCAACGCCGGCGCGCAGCACCTGGGAGCCTTCAGGCAGGCCGGTAACGGCCACCATCGGCTCATTTGCGGCGTCACCGCGCAGGCCCAGTCCGACGGCGCGATGCCCGACAACCAAGCTGGTCGTGCTGGCGCTACTCACCGCTGCACTGGGTTGTAGCGTTTGCACATAGGCCGCCGGTTTGTCGGTGCGAACGCTGCTCAGTGGCAGCGCCAGTTGCTCGGTACGCACTGTGCCCAGCGTGCCTTGCGCGAACAAGCCTTGGCGCAGCGCTGCGCCGCGGCTCGGCACCGCCGGGACGGTGGTGATGCTCAGGTAGGCCAGCACATTGCGGCTGCCGGCCTGCGCGCTGGGGTTGATGCGGGCGAGCCGTGCCGCAAACACCTGCTCGCTGCCGTCGACGCGCAGCTGTGCGGTTTGCCCCACCGCCAGTTGCGCGCCGTCGGCTGCGCTGAAAGTGGCCTCCAACTCCAGCTGGCGCAGGTCCACGATTTCGATCACGCGGGCATCAACACCGACGCGCTCGCCGGGTTGCGCTAGCCGCTGCGACACCTGGCCGTCAATCGGCGCTTTCAGTACCGTGTCCTGCACTGACTTGCTGGCCACATCGGCGCCAGCCAATGCCGCTTGGTAGCTCGCTTGGGCCGCGTTCAGGTTGCCCCGCGACGTGTCCAGCGCGGTAGCGGAAATAAAGCCTTGCACCACAAGTGCTTGGTTGTTGTCGTATTGGCGCCGGGCAAGCTCAAGCTGCGCACGGCTCGACGCCGCCAGCTCACGCGCTTGGCGCACCCGCGCGGCGTACTCCGCCACATCAATGCGTGCAATAACTTGCCCGGCTTGGACAAAGTCGCCCTCGCGCACCGTCAGGCCTTGCAACTCACCGGCAACACGGGCTTTGACCACTGCCGAGTTCACAGCCCGCAGCGCACCCGACACCGGCAACCCTTGCGTCAACAGCGTTGTGCGAACAGTAAAAACATCCGATGTGGCCAGCTCGACCGCGTTGTCCTCCCGCGCGGCTTGCGCTTGCACCGCCGCTTGTTGCTGCGCTTGGCGGCTTTTGGCAACACGCCACCCCGTCACACCCACCACGGCAATGAGCGTTACCGCCAGCGTCCACCGAAGTGGCCGCTTCATGTTGGCGCCCCAGTAGTGGGCCTTGTACTACGCATGCCGTCCAAAACAACGCACAGCTGCGCTGCAATGAACTGGTGCGCCGGCAGTGGCTGCTCGCTTGGCAGGCAAACGCTGGCCGAGTGTTTAGCAAGAATTAAAAAAATCATCGGTGAAATTACGCTGTAGACGGTGTAGTCCAGGTTCATGGGCCGAAACTCGCCACTGTCGATGCCGCGTTGAAGAATCCGGCGAACCAGCGCGTAGCCGGGCGCCGTCACTTCTTCGCGGTAAAACGCAGCGAGTTGGGGAAAATTTTGGGCCTCGCTCAGCATGAGCTTGGTGATGCCGGATGCCGCAGTTGCACCCACGCGGTCCCACCACACGGTCATGCAGTGGTTCAGCATTTGGGCGGTTGAGCCGCTGAAGGTGTCGAATTCCTCGTTCCAGATCTTGAAACGACCGGAAATGTTCTCTCTGACCACTGCCTTGAACAGCTCGTCCTTACTGGGAAAGTACAAAAATAGCGTGCCTTTGGATACGCCAGCGCGTGCGGCAACTGCTTCAACCCGGGTCGCGGCAAAACCTTTTTCGACAAACAGGGCCAACGCGGCGTCTAGCAACTCACCGGGGCGCGCTTGTTTGCGCCGCTCACGCTTGCCGGCGTGGGCATTTGAGTTTTTGCTAAATAAAGACAATAAAGGAGCAGACACGGGCATGGTTACTGACTGATTGGTTAGTAATATAGCGGCTGGCTGTCCTAGCGTCAATCGCGCGCACAGGTGCGCCGCAGTGCAGGGTCATCACAACCGACCGGCTGCGATGGCTAGCGTCAGACCCAGCGCGGCCCTGGTGTCTGGCGACAAAGCGGCAAGCGCCAAGCCCGTTACGCCGTAGCCGTCAGCGCTGGGCTGAACTTGCCAGCGCGGGTCTGCACAACTATTTGCAATTTGCGGCGGTACGCACAGGGGCGGTTTACTGCGTTGCTGGCCTTGCCAGAAGCGGCGCTGTTAGCTGCAAAAAGCG
>JAYULP010000259.1:0-1658 GCA_043763445.1 Polaromonas sp. | reverse complement strand
ACTGAAACTGGATGTCTATTTCTGCACTGGGCTCGGTAAACGGAAAAAAACTGGGCCGGAACCGCAACACCAGCGTGTCAGTGTCAAAAAAAGTGCGGCAAAAATCAGTAAAAACAAACTTCAAATCCTTAAAGCTGACTTGCTCACCGATCCACAGACCTTCACACTGGTGAAACATCGGGGAGTGAGTAGCGTCGCTGTCGACACGGTAGGTGCGTCCCGGTGCAATCACTCGGATCTCGGGCATCGGCAGTCCCGCATCAAGCAGGCAACGGTGGCGTTTGACATGCTGAACGGCATACCGAATTTGCATCGGACTGGTGTGCGTACGCAGTAAATTGGGCGCACTGTCGCTACCGCCTTCGACATAAAACGTGTCGTGCATTGAGCGCGCTGGATGGTCCTCGGGCGTATTGAGCGCAGTGAAGTTAAACCAGTCAGTTTCGATCTCTGGACCTTGGGCCACATCAAAACCCATCGAAGCAAAAATGGTTTCAATACGCTCTAGTGTCCGAGACACGGGATGAAGCCCGCCAGCCGGCCGCTGTCGTCCCGGCAGACTAACGTCAAGTGCCTGCGCTTTCAATTGTTTTTCAAGCTCCACCAGCGCCAGCGCTTGGCGTTGCTCGGTCAGCGCGGACTCAATGGCTTGCTTGGCAAGATTGATAGCAGCACCGCGAGACTTCTTGTCGTCGGCGCTCAGCGCTGCCATGCCTTTCATGAGCTCAGTCATACGACCGGATTTACCCAAAAATTGCGCCTTGGCATTTTCAAGGTCGGCGGGTGTCAGCGCGGCTGAAAAAGCAGCTTTGGCGCCGTTAACAATGGTGTCTAAGTCAGTCATGGTGCAAAAACCTGTAGCGACACGATGGCCGGTGATATCGACGAAATCAAAAAACAAAAAGGGCCAGAGCTTTTTCAAGCTCCGGCCCTTCTTTTTTCTGCGCTTGATGCTGTTTTTGAGCCGCAGCGCTGAAAATCAGGCAGCCAGTTTGGCTTTCACCTGCTCGACAATGGCACCGAAAGCTGCACTATCGTGAATGGCCATGTCAGACAACACTTTGCGGTCGATCTCGATGCCGGCTTTTTTCAAACCGTTGGCAAACTGACTGTAAGTGATTCCGCAGGCGCGGCTCGCCGCGTTGATACGCGTGATCCACAAGCGACGGAACACACGCTTTTTTGTGCGGCGGTCGCGGTAAGCGTACTGACCGGCCTTCATTACCGCTTCTTTAGCGATCCGAAAGACATTACCGCGGCGACCGCGAAAACCTTTTGCAAGGGCTAAAACTTTTTTGTGGCGGGCGCGAGCCGTTACACCACGTTTGACGCGAGGCATGTAGTTACTCCTTGTTCGTCGTTAAATTAAATGCCACGGCCGGGCAACATTTGCGCCATGTGACCCATATTGGTCTCATGAACAGCGGTTGTGCCGCGCAGGTGGCGTTTGTTTTTGGTGGTTTTCTTGGTCAAGATGTGACGTTTGAAGGCTTGACCGCGCTTGACGGTGCCACCAGGACGAACGCGAAAACGCTTTTTGGCGCCGCTCTTGGTCTTCATTTTGGGCATGTGAATGCTCCTTTTCGTTTGTGCTCGTGAGGCGCTGCGAACCTTACGCAGACTTGACGGCCCCGAGCCACTTGTAGTGGCGAATGTTC
>JAYULP010000258.1:0-4178 GCA_043763445.1 Polaromonas sp. | reverse complement strand
TGGCGCCCCACGAGGTTTTCTAAGCGCCGCTGGCGTTGGCGCTGTAGATTGGCCTCAGCTAAGGATCAGCGCGCTGTTCGCGCCGAGTTCGTTAAAGCCTGCCCGGCAAAAGAACAGCTTTTGAAAAGGCCAGAGTGAGCAGAAAACCTAGTTTTCTCACCTCAGCGGCCAGACAAGAGCCAGATCAATAGGCGGGCAAAAGTCCAGGTGGTCGAGTACCTCAGGGCGCTGATATGCTGACGTGGACTGGCCACGTCATTTCATTGGCGGCGCCGACGCGCTGACCGGTTGGTTGCGGCCACGAAAATGCATGTTGCAGCGTCAGTAAATGGCGGCCAGGGCGCCCGGTACACAGCCGATAGCCGCTGACAGCGGATTCAAGCCAGACATTGGCGGTGCTTTGCAGGCTCATTGTCCAGTGCGCAATGTCTCCCCGACCGAGGCGCAGGTCCATGCAAAAGCCCTTTTTCAGAGTTGAGACAACGGTGATTTTTTGTACCGCAGCCAAGCGCTCTAAGCTCGTGTGGGGTTCAGCTGGCGCAGCAACGAGTGTCAGCGGATGCTCGTTTTCAAGAATGCGCAGCACTGCGGGAATGATGATGGCAATGTCTACCGCCGCGCTGGTTTTGCCTCTTTCAGTCGCCGCAGCATCGCTGGCGGCAGCAAAAGTTGATGCACAGAACCACGTCGTGGCGCACGCCAAAATGAGCCAAGACGACTTACCGTTGTTGCCACTGTCTAGCGCTGCCGGGCTACTACGCACCAAAGTGGACGCAGCGTTCACATGAGCACGGTCAGAAAACACGATAGGAATACTTTAATTGGTTAAATCGTGTCATTTCCCGAATTTTGGAATTGAAAATCATTTTTGTCAATTTAACCGACTTAATTTGATTGCATTTTCGTTTGGCGGGTGAAGCTAGCGTCGGCATCACAACGCTAACGCGCTGACTAGCTGTAGTCTTGACATACCGTTTTGGCCGGGTGGGCTCAAGCCGGTCTCGTGCAGCGAAAACCGTCAACAAGCGCAGGGCGAAGGAATCAAAGCGCACACATTTCAACGCGCTGGGCCAACTCTGCGCTAGCCGATAGCTAGGGCCCTGCAGCCCGAAACGGGAGTTCAGCGATCTCGCTGTACAGCGAAGTCTTGTGTGGTGCTGCTGCGAACAAATACGTTGACGGTGACCGGGTCCCGAACAGCGGGACTCCAAGGCAGCGGCACGTTGTCCGGTGACAACTCGACGGCATGAGCGCCAGCGGCTACAGCCGGGAACTCGTAGCGTCCTTGCGCGTCGGTCCGCGTCGCATAGCGTCGGTCCAGTGTGACAGTAACACCCGGTACACCGGCTTCAGAAGCCTCCCGGCGGCCGTTTCCGTTGGCATCAAAAAAGACGCTGCCAGCAAGCACACCCGCACCGCTGCCCGGTAGCCCCCCAAGTGGGGCAGTTCTGGCTCCAGCGCTGGCCTCATAGCGCAACACAAGCTGCACGCTACGGCTGGTTTGTGTGTTGAGCGTAGGCGCTAGCGCGGCGGCACTCAACGCCGAGGTCACTAAAGTCGATAGCGGTTCTTGCCCGCGGGTATCGGCATAGCGCAGCGACAGCGACCAGTTAGAGTAAGCCTGCCAGCGAACACCGATGTTCGCGTTCAGCGAGTTGGCTCCATCGCGGCGACGCGCCCCGCGAATGGCCGCATCAAGCGACCACTGCGACACGGGCGACACGGCCCCCAACACGCCCCATGTCCAACCGGTACTGACAGCTTGGCCCTCACCATTGCTGCGTTCTACGGCCAGTGATGTGTTGAGTGCCGCAGGAAAGGTCACGGGCCAGCTCTGGTCGACGCCGAGCCGTGTGCTGCGGCTGCCAACAACGTGGGCAAAGTCGCTGCGCCACTGGGTTTGCCCCCAGCCGTTGGATTGGTCCCAGCTAAGTTGCACAGCCTGACCGGGGCTGCTGAGCGCCCGCACGCTCAGCGATGCGCCCAGTGCGGAGCGTGTATCTAGCCGGTACCGGCCGTTGGCATTGAAAAAGACGCTTTGCCCTGCGGCTGCGCTGCTGCCGCGGCTAACCCGGTCGCTCAGCTCCGTGGCGACTCCTGCCTGCCATTGCCGGCTACTGGTGTCAGCTTGCCAGTAAACACCCTGCAAATCGCTGGCCAACGTGGCCGCACCCCAGCGCAAACCAGGCTCAAAACGGAACAGCCCCGCTGTGTTGCGCCAGCGCTCACTGCGCCAGGCGGCATCGGACCACAAACCCAGCGACTCACCGTCACGCGTGGAGCTGCTTCGTACCAAGTTGCCTTGCACCCGCAGGCCACCTAAACGCTCGCTCACCGCTGTGGGCCCAGGTGCTAAGCCGTCGCTCCAGGGCGCAACACCTTCCCAGGCCGTTGCAGCATAAAAACCGCGGGAATTCTGGGCAATACCCAAGCCCGTACTGCCGTTGAGACTTTTCCCGTCAATGAGCTGAACGGCTGCGTCGAGCCGGGTCTTATCGCTAGACGGCAGCCGAAACTGCCCCCCAAGGGCGCTAATTTGTCCTCCCGCAGGCTGAAAATCCGCAACGTCAATACCGCTGAACAGTCCAGTTCTCCCCGTGACGGCATTGAGTGCTACTGCATCGCTTTGAGACCACTGTGCCGCCACACCCCGAATCGGGCTTGTAGGTAAAAATACCCGCCCAAAGCTCATCGCCAACGGGACGCTACCGGTGTTGATGTCCCCAGCGCTGTGGTGGGCTCGCCAGCCGCCGTCGAGTGGCAAGTCGCGCAGGTCAAGCCGCCAGCTGCTGACCTGTGCGGTGTTGGGCTCCAAACGGCCAAAAGACGCAGACTGCTGACGCTGTTGGTTGATGTTTGCGTTGAGCGACAACGCGCCGTAGTTGGGTGTGTCAATAAAGCCTGCCAGAGCCACTGCGCGCGACAAATTGCGGGCAACACCGCGATGGGAAAGCAAGGCATAGTCCACGCGCAGACTACGCGGCCAGCCGTCGCTGTTGTATGGGCTCAGTTTGAGGTCTAGCTCCTCGTCGGGCAGCAGCGAGGACTCCATGACGCGGTCAACGTAAGCTGCAGGTTCGGTTTGTAGCTGTGCGGCGAATGCCGTGGGCGACGCCAACAACAACAGCAGCAAAACCACCGCACCGCTAGAGCACTCCAGCGGACAAGGCGAGCGGCCCAGTCTTGTGTCCGGCCTGCGCTGCGGCACCGGAGCCACACCCTTCATCGGCTAAAGCGCTGGTCCAGTTGCTGGCTCTGACCTTTGCCCCACTCCAGTTTGCCTTTAACTGTCACCGGCAGCTTCACCTGGACTTCGGTGTCACTGTCGCCGGGTTTAGATGCGCTCAGGGCGATACTGCGCGTCTGGCCTGCCAAAACAGGCATCGCGTCAGGTGAAAACTCCAGCGTGCCACCAGATGCGTCCACGCCGGTTAAAAAGCCGCCCAATCGACCGTGTGCAGCTCCGCTGTTGAGCACTTGCAGCATTGGTGTGAGTTTGCCATTGAGCAGCTGGACGTTGGCTCCAATCACACTGAGCACAGGCGCTGCCCCGCCAATTGCGGCGTACACCACGACTGCAAGCCGCGCAGAAAACGCAACGGCCGGCCCGCCCTGGGGACGACTGACTTGCTCTTGGCCTTCAAGCATGATCGCAAACCGACATTCCCCGACCTGGGTATCGGCGGGCGGGTTGATTTCAAAGCGAAAGCGGTACGGGCGCCCCGCCGACACCGTCAGTTCCCGGCGCTCAAGACTTACCCAGGGTCGGCAGCTTTCGGGCTGGAGCTCGTCGAAAAAAGCGACGGAGTTATCTTCTGAGAGTGACCAATCAGCGGTTTTGGCGGTTAACGGCGTCGCCTCGGCGCTGGCGTTGGTGATCTCCAGTACGTGGCGAGTGCGCTCACCAGCCTTGGATTCGAGCTCAAAACGCGGTGGCGACACGGCCAGCGCGAAGTCACCCGCTAGGGCGCTGCGATTGCCGGGTCCAAAAAGAATTGCCAGCACCATAACGGTGGGGAGGCAACCAACTTTGAGGTCTCGGCTGATCATTGGGACTCTACCTCAAAATAAAACTGCAGGGCTTGTGGTGCAGTTAACGCGCGCCCATCGGTTCTGAGCGTTAACTCAATGGTTTCTTCTAGCAAAGCCACACCTGACACACCGTCAAAAACCAGTAC
>JAYULP010000257.1:0-1668 GCA_043763445.1 Polaromonas sp. | reverse complement strand
ACATCTAGACTAAAAAGCTTTAATCTGAGCGGACATGAACGGAAAATCCACCTTAGCCGCTGCGGCCGCGCCAGAACTGGGGAGTCAGTTATGGCGTTTGAACAAATAGCGGTAAGTAAAACCTGGAAACGCAAGCGTCAAAAACAGAGTTCCGGTGATGACGTAGAACTGCCAGCCCTGAGACGTAACTTGCCCAGACTGCTGTTCCAAATACACACCAAACCCGCCCACTAAAAAATAAAGAACCGCCAACTCAACGAACCGAAAAAACAACGTTTTCCCGCTTTGCAACACGATTACACCGAGAAGGCGACTGCTGATAAAAGGTAAATTTGCAGCTACCAATGCAGCGACAACAACCAACCAAACCGCCAGTGACTGATTCATCAAACAGGCCCGCATTGAAAAGAAAGCAACAGACTTCAGCTAAGTACCAAGTGACTTGACGATACTACGGATAGCCTGAGAGCAAAGCGACATTAAACCACCTGGAAAAATCCCTAAGATCAAAATAAGCGCACCATTAACCGCCAGGACAACTCGCGCGTCCACAGCACCAGCGACAACTGCACAATCTGTTGTAGGTCCGTCAAAGTACATTACTTTGATAATTCGCAAGTAATAAAAAGCGCCAATCAACGACATCATCACCGCAAAAACAGCCAGCGCAATGTAGCTCGTTTGCTGTGATGAAATTAGCGACTGAAGAACAGACAGTTTTGCGTAAAACCCCACCATGGGGGGCAACCCAGCCAACGAAAACATCGCTGTAGCCATCACTCCGGCAAACAAAGGGCTACGCTGATTAAGCCCAGCCAAATCAGAAATTTCTTCGGATTCGTAGCCAGAACTCGCCAACAACATGATTATGCCAAACGCAGCCAGTGTGGTCAGCACGTAAGTCAGCGCATAAAACATTGCAGCACTGTAGGCCGACTCAGTGTTGAGCTGACTACCACCATCCATAACGCCAGACAACAATCCAAGCAACAAAAAACCCGTTTGCGAAATAGTCGAAAACGCCAACATACGCTTGAGGTTAGTCTGAGCTACCGCCGCTAAATTGCCAACAAGCAACGAGCCGATTGCCATAACAACAAGCATCTGTTGCCAATCAATCGCTAACGGCAACATACCCTCCACTAAGAGACGAATACAAATTGCAAACGCTGCAAGCTGGGGAGCACCACCGATTAGCAACGTAACTGCCGTAGGCGCGCCCTGATACACGTCTGGCAACCACATGTGAAAAGGAACTGCGCCGAGCTTGAAGGCCAGGCCTGCCACAATAAACACCACACCAAATACCAACACCTGATGCTTAACCTGCCGGCTCGCAATAGCGTTGAATACCTCGTTGACATCCAACGATCCAGTGGCCCCATACAACATTGACAGGCCGTACAACAAAAACCCGGACGCCAATGCACCCAGTACGAAATACTTCATAGCGGCTTCAGTTGCAGTTGCGTCGTCGCGACGCAGTGCCACCAACGCATAGCTCGACAAAGTCAACAGTTCTAGACCCATATAAATTACAAGAAAGTTATGCCCGGAAATCATCACGAACATACCAACAAGTGCAAACAGCGACAACGTAAAAAACTCACCGCCGCGCAACATTTGCCTGTCTGCCGCGTACGGACGCCCATACACCAAAGTCATCAT
>JAYULP010000256.1:0-1673 GCA_043763445.1 Polaromonas sp. | reverse complement strand
ACTGGTTTCAACCCACCAGTACAGCCAACTTGAACGGCGAGTGTGGGGCAGCTGGCGTGTTCAGCAAGACAAAAACATGCATACACATGGCTCGCTGCTGGCAGGCGACGATGTCAAAAAAACAACTTATCGCACGCTGGACAGCGATGCGTTTTACTCGGCTGCGCAACAAACTATCGCACGAAGTAGTCATGTCAAGCTGCGCCTAGGCACATCAGTGCGCCAGATTTTAGCTGGTGACACACCTAGCGTTGAGACCAGCGAAGGTGAGTTAATCAATGCAGTATGGATATTTGATGCTCGCCCGGGCAGGCCCAGCAAGCCCAACTACTTGGTTCAGCAGTTTTTTGGCCGTGAAATAACGACTGACCGCGACGTATTTAATACCGAGACTGTTGATCTCATGCGGTTTCAGCCCAGCGCGGAGGGACTGCACTTTTTTTACGTACTGCCGTACAGTGCGCGCAACGCGTTGGTTGAAACGACCTGGATTTCTCCGGTGTCACATCGGCCGGACTTCGAAGCTGAATTAAAAAAATTCACCACCGCTCTGGTCGGGTCTGCAACCTATAGCGTGAACTATGAAGAAAAGGGCTCGCTGAACCTCAGCCAAACATGCGGGAATATTGGTGCCAATCGGTATGTTGTCCCCCTCGGGCGTGCAGCTGGTACCTTGCGCGCCTCGACTGGATACGCGTTCTTAGAGACGCTTGAACACGCACAAAAAATAGCGGTCTCGCTGAGAAACTATATTGGCAACGGCACGCTACGCAACTGGGCACCAGTGATGTTCAAACGGTCAGCAGTAGACGCATGGATGGATGCAGTTTTTTTGCGTGTACTCCGTGGTAACTGGAGCAACAGCTCCATGTACTTTATGCAATTGTTTGAAAAAGTAGAGGCTCAGACTCTTGCAGCATTTTTAAGCGGCAGGGCAAATTGGCGGCAGCGATTACTGGTGGCCCGCGCGCTACCAGCTTGGCCATTTATCGTCCAAGCTCTTTCAATGGCTGCAGAAAGTGCCGCACGCCTGATGAGGTTGCGGCGCTGATGTCAAAAAGGCTTTTTTGGCAGTCGTCCAACTCAGTGGTCTGGACTGCTGTGGTTTTATTTTTACTTGCTGCTCTACGCTGCCTTGACCAAACATTTGCGCAGGCTGGTTTGTGGCTCTTTGCAGGCCTGACACTGACAACCGGGTTTTTCCACGGCGCGCTCGATATCGTGCTGTTGCAAAGAGAGTTTGTTGGCGCTCGCCAACTGGCCGGTGTTTTGTTTTTGTACGTTGCAGCAGCTGTTTCGCTGGCAATACTTTGCGTGAACAGCAACTGGTTGATGGTACTGACACTGTTGTTAATGTCAGCTTGGCATTTTGGCGAACCTTACGGACGCTGGGGGCACAGCCTACCTAAACCGCTTATGTTGCTACAGCGTTTGGTTGCAGGAGGAGGCCCTGTGATGCTGCCCGCCCTGCTGTCCAGCTCAGCACTCCAAGCGGTCATGCCATTAGCCGTCGGCGGTGAAGCGGCACCTGTTTGGTTGCTGTGGCAAACGCTGGCGTGGTGTTGGGTAGCGCTGTGCGGATTTGGTGTCGCGCTACTGCGTCAACGGTTGTTCAGTAAACCCTTCATAGTCGAACTCGTTTTAATTTTTATTGCTAATTTTCTACTGTCGCC
>JAYULP010000255.1:0-1675 GCA_043763445.1 Polaromonas sp. | reverse complement strand
GAGTCTGGCTGCTGCAGCCCGCGTCAAATCTCCACCCTGCAGCCGCTTAGCGGGCGTAGGCATTTTTGAAGTCGCCGTCAAGACAGCAAAGCTCAGCGCTAGCTGCGATGTTGTGTTTTACTCTGAAGCGCAAGGTGTTGCTGTTTGCACAGCCTACTGACTGCGCTCCATCAGCGGCGGGTTGCAGCAGCGCCGGGCCTGCGCTGCTGGCGAGCTGTCGCGGTAGACCAGGCGATGAAAGTCAGGCAACAAAGCTAACAAAGCCAATAAAACTATCACCAACTGACCAGGAGACGATCCATGCCAACGCCGATTCCCGCCGCAACTCAGCCCCGCACCATCGCGCAACTGTTTGACCTGAGCGGCAAAACCGCTCTGGTCACAGGCGGCTCACGAGGCTTGGGGTTCCAGCTGGCGCAAGCGCTGGGCGAAGCCGGCGCCAAGGTCATGCTCAGCTCACGCAAGGCCGACGACTTGGTCAAAGCGGCTGCTAAGTTAACGGCCGTCGGCATTGACGTTGACTGGATTGCGGCAGACTGCTCCGAAGAAGCGGACATTCGTGCGCTGGGCGACGAGGCCATCAAGCGCATGGGCCATGTCGATATTTTGGTTAACAACGCCGGTGTAGCTTGGGGCGCACCGGCCGAGGACCACCCGGTGCAAGCCTGGGACAAAGTGATGAATGTCAACATTCGCGGCTATTTTATTTTGAGCCAGCACATCGCTAAACACAGCATGATTGCGCGCAACGCCGGCCGCATTATCAACGTAGCGTCAATCGCTGGGTTGGGCGGCAATCCAGCTGAAATGACCACGCTGGCCTACAACACCTCCAAGGGCGCCGTAGTCAACTTCACCCGCGCCCTGGGCTGCGAATGGGGCGTCTACAACATCAACGTCAATGCCATTTGTCCCGGGTTTTTCCCCAGCAAAATGACGATGGGCACCCTCAAGGCTTTGGGCGAGGAAAAGCTAGCAGCCCATGCACCACTGGGCCGCCTGGGCGACGACGAAGACTTAAAGGGCCTGTGCGTGCTGTTCGCCTCCGACGCTGGAAAACACATTACCGGTCAGTGGCTCGCGGTGGACGGCGGTGTGTCGGCTGTCACCGGCGGCTAAGGATGAGCGGCCTGCGCTTTGGTGCTGAAATCCCGTTTGTCGCCCACCTGGGTTTTGCGTTGGAGCTGTTTGACAGCGGCGAGTCCGCAATCGGCTACACGCCCCAGCCGGCGCACCTCAACTCGTTTGCTGTTGCCCACGGCGGGGCCTGTATGACCTTGTTGGACGTAGCTATGGCGGCGGCGGCCCGCAGTGTGCAAAAGGAGTCGGGCGTGGTGACGATTGAGATGAAAACCAGCTTTATGCGGCCTGCGCCGGGCGACGGTAGCCGACTAACGGCGAAGGGGCGACTAATTCACCGCACCGCCACGCTGGCGTTCACTGAGGCTACGCTGTATGACGAAGAGGGCCGGGTCTGTAGCCACGCCACCGGTACCTTCAAGTATGTCAAGCGCTTAGTTACCGGGCCTAAAACTGCCGCTGCCAACAATTTGACGCCAAAGGCCGCGCAGGAAGGCTCTAGCGGCGTTTTATCGACCGACTAGACCTGTTTTTGAATCAAACTGGCGTCAGGCCGTTGTGTTTATTTCCCGTGTAGCTACACATTTCATAGCAA
>JAYULP010000254.1:0-1677 GCA_043763445.1 Polaromonas sp. | reverse complement strand
TGGCCAGCCTGGGCCGCAGCATTAACTTTGACAGCAAGCGCTGCGAGGGCTACCGCAACTTTTGCAACAAGCTTTGGAACGCCAGCCGTTTTGTGCTGATGAACTGCGAAGGCCGCGACTGCGCGGCAGCACAGCCCACCCGGGCTGAGTGCGCGCCGGGCGGCGAGCCGCACCCGTACCTGCAGTTTTCACCGGCAGACCGCTGGGTTTCATCGACTCTGCAGCGGGTACAAACCGACGTCGCCAAAGGCTTTGCCGACTACAGGCTGGACAACGTGGCCAGCCGCATTTACCAATTCGTCTGGGACGAATTTTGCGACTGGTACCTTGAAATTGCCAAAGTGCAAATCCAAACCGGAAACGAAGCGCAGCAGCGCGCTACCCGCTACACGCTGATTCGCACGCTCGAGAGTATCTTGCGGCTAGCCCATCCGCTGATTCCCTTTATCACTGAAGCGCTGTGGCAAAAAGTCGCTGTTGTCGCCGGCCTGACGCTGCCCAAGCCCCTGGTGGTGAACGGCGTTGAGTCCTTGCCCTTTATTGGCCAAGCCGCCTATCCGCAAAGCCCGCCAGAAAATATCGACGAGCAGGCCGAAGCGCACATAGCCCAGCTTAAAAAGCTGGTGGACGCCTGCCGCCATCTGCGCGGTGAAATGAATGTCTCGCCGGCCACCCGCTTGCCGCTGTTTGTGGTGGGTGACACCGCTTTTATGACCGCTGTGGCCCCAGTGCTCAAGGCGCTGGGCAAGCTCAGTGAGGTCAAAGTGTTTGACGACGACGCTGCATGGGCTACTGCCGCGCAGGCCGCGCCGGTGGCCGTGGTGGGCAACACCCGGGTCTGCCTGCATATGCAGGTCGATGTGGCGGCAGAAAAGCGACGCCTGGGCAAAGAAGTCAGCCGGCTCGAAGGCGAGCTGGTCAAGGTCCATGCCAAACTGGATAACGCGGCTTTTGTTGCCAAAGTGCCGCCAGCCGTGCTGGCCCAAGAGCACAAACGGCTAGCCGAGTTCACTGCCACGCTTGAAAAGTTGCAGGTGCAACTCATGCGTCTCGGCTGACCGCTTGGTGTTTCAGACTAAGCAGTAGCAGTAGCAGTTGTAGTTGTAGTTGTAGCAGTAACCAAAAAAACATCCGGCTCAGCCAAGTCTGCAGCGGCTACTTGCACCCGGTAAGTTGGCCGGCAGTTGTTGGCCGGCTGTCATGCACGTTGTTAAGCCCTTGTCTTAGGCAAGCAAGCTGCCAGCTCGCGCACACTGTGCTTTTACTCACCACGAAATTCATGCCCGTAAACCTAGCCTCTACTCATTTTGACCGCCCTATGAAGCTCACCAAAGCCGTATTTCCTGTAGCCGGCCTTGGCACCCGTTTTTTGCCTGCCACCAAAGCACAACCCAAAGAAATGCTGCCGGTGGTCGACAAGCCGTTGATCCAGTACGCGGTTGAAGAAGCCTGTGCCGCAGGCATTCGCCACATGATTTTTGTCACCGGGCGCAACAAACGCTCGATTGAAGACCACTTCGACACGGCGTTTGAGCTAGAGCACGAACTCGAAGTCGCCCAAAAGCACGAGCTGCTGGCTTTGACCCGGGCCGTTCAGGGCCAGGACATGCACTTTTCCTACGTCCGCCAGCACCGGTCGTTGGGCTTGGGGCATGCAGTGTTGTGCGCCGAGCACTT
>JAYULP010000253.1:0-4210 GCA_043763445.1 Polaromonas sp. | reverse complement strand
GCCAGCGCTCGATGTGCTGCAGTCGGTGCCGGTGCTGGGCTTTTTGTCGGCGACGGTAGCCGGCTTCATGGCGCTTTTTCCGGGCAGTTTGCTCGGTGTGGAATGCGCCGCGATTTTTGCGATTTTCACCGGTCAGGTGTGGAACATGGCCTTCGGTTTTTACCACTCCATGGTCACCATTCCGACTGATCTGCAGGAAGCTGCGGCCACCTACGGCTTGTCGCGCTGGCAGCGCTTTCGCACGCTGGAGCTGCCAGCGTGCGCTCACAGTTTGATTTGGAACTCGATGATGTCGTTCGGTGGCGGCTGGTTTTTTGTAGCGCAAAGCGAAGCCATCAGTGTGATGAACAAAGACATCAAGTTGCCAGGCCTGGGCTCCTACATGGCGATGGCTATTGAGCACGGCGGCGAGCAAGGCAGTCGCGCTGCGCTGCTTGCCATTGCAGCCATGCTGGTGCTGATTTTGGCTAGCGACCAGCTGGTTTGGCGGCCGCTGCTGGCGTGGGCCGACAAGTTCAAAATGGAGCTGACGGGCGCCAGCGCGGCACCCCGGTCGTGGGTCTACACGCTGCTGCGTGGCACCGTCGTGTTCGACTGGCTTAGCCGCTATGTGGTGCAGCCACTGGCCGACCTGTCCGACCGGGTTATCGGGCGGCTCAAGCCCAAAAACTTGCGGCTGCGGCGTGCAGTTGTGAATTGGCCGCTGAGGGTCATCGGCGTGGGGCTGGCCGTGTGGCTGGGCTATGAGGTGCTGGTGGGCGTGTTTGCCGCTGTTGCCGCGCTGCACGGCGCCATGACGCTGCCGGTGCTAGTGCACATCGTCTGGCTCGGGTTGTTAACAATGCTGCGGGTGCTGGCCATGACGGTGCTGGCTACGCTGGTCTGGACGCCAGTCGGTGTGTGGATCGGCTTTCACCCGAGGGCTGCGCGGTTTGCGCAGCCGCTGGTGCAAATCGGCGCGTCATTCCCGGTCAACATGACGTTTCCGTTGGTTGTTGGCATTTTTGTAGCGACCCACACGCCAATGAACTGGGGCAGCATTGTGTTGATTGCCATGGGCACACAGTGGTACATCTTGTTCAATGTGATCGCCGGTGCAATGGCGATTCCAAACGACATGAAAGAGGTGGCACGCATCTACGGCTTGCGCAAATGGGCGCTGTGGCGCACCTTGATTTTGCCGGCGATTTTCCCGTTCTGGGTCACTGGTGCCTGCACGGCGGCAGGGGGTGCCTGGAACGCCAGCATTGTTGCCGAGCTGGCCACCTGGGGCGACACCACGCTCAAAGCCGAAGGACTGGGCGCTTTCATTGCCGACGTGACCAAAGCCGGCAACACGCCGCTGATCATCGCCAGTATCGCGGTCATGTCACTTTTTGTGATGGTGACCAACAAGCTGGTATGGCGCCCGCTGTATGCCTTGGCCGAGCGACGCTACAAGCTGGACTGACACCCGCACCGACCCCGGAGCGACACTGCATTGACCCTGGAGCCAAGACGTGAGCACGACTGATACGACCGACACCACCCACACCACCCACACCGTTAACACCGGCAAAACCTGGCCTGCTGCCGAGCCGATTGCCGAGCTGTGCGCCGTCAACAAAAGTTTCACTACGGCCGGCGGCCATGTGCTCAAGGTGCTCGACGAGATTGACTTGGCCGTGCACGAGGGCGAACTGCTGGCGCTGCTGGGCCAGTCAGGCTCCGGCAAGTCCACCCTATTGCGTTGCCTGACCGGGCTGATCGAGCCGACCTCGGGCCGGGTCATGGCCAAGGGGCAGCCGTTGCATGGCGTTAACACTGATGCGTCCGTCGTTTTTCAAACATTTGCGCTGTATCCGTGGCTGACGGTTGCGCAAAACGTGGCGGTAGGCCTGATGGCTCACGAGGTCAGCCGCGCCGAACGCGACGCCGCAGTGGACCGCGCCATCGACTTGATTGGCCTTGGAAACTACCATGCCGCCTTTCCGCGTGAGCTCTCCGGTGGCATGCGCCAGCGTGTGGGCATTGCGCGGGCGCTGGTGTCACAGCCCCGACTGCTGTGCCTAGACGAAGCCTTCAGCGCGCTGGACGTGCTGACGGCCGAAAACCTGCGCCAGGAGCTGATCCACTTGTGGCGTCATGCCAAGGACACCGGCGCTGGGCTAAGTTCGATCTTCATGGTCACCCACAACATCGAAGAAGCAGTTGAGATGGCCACCCGCATCGTGGTGCTGTTCCCGCGGCCGGGGCGACTTGGACTGGTGCTTGACAACCCGCTGCCCTACCCACGGGAGCCCAAAAGCGGTGAGTTTCAAAAGCTGGTCAGCTTGATTCACGAGTGCATCACCACCACTACGCTGCCTGACCATCCGGCAGAGGTGGCACAGCCTGGCGCGCCGATGTCACGCAGCCGCAGCCGCATGGAGTCCATCCCCTTGGTGCCAGTGGGGCAAATCGTTGGCTTGCTGAGTATTTTGAACGATGAGCCGGAGCTGTCCAATATTTATGACATCTCGGACGAGATCGGTAAAGAGTTTGGCGAGACGATTGCCTTGGTCAAGGCGGCCGAAATCCTGGCGCTAATTGACACGCCCAAGGACGAGGTGCGCTTTACGGCCCTCGGGCGGCGCTTTGTAGCCGCTGATGGCGCTGGCCGCCGCGCTATTTTTGCCGAGCAGGTGTTCAAGTTGCGGCTGTTTCACATCATCCTTGCGCTGCTGCATGAGCATGAAGAAATTGGAGCTGACCGCGTGATCAAGGACATTGGCAGCGCTTTGCCCTACGACAGCCCAGAAAAAGTTTTTCAAACCATGATTGCCTGGGGCCGCTACGCCGGGCTGATGGACTTCAACACCAGCACCGGCATGGTGTTTGTGCCGCCGGCGGACGACGACGACGCGGCATGAGGGGCGCAGGCACTGGCTGGTCTGCGTTACCACCGCAACCAGCGCGGGCCTACCGAGCTGCCCACCAGCGCCGGCACCAGCATACCCAGCAGGTACCACAGGGCTAAAAAAGGCGCAGCCATTTCGACGCAGTGCAGGGCGTAAACCGCAGCGCCCAAGCCACCAGCCAGCGCACCTGCAGCCGCACCAGCCCAGCCGGGCCGGGTGGGCGCGAGCGTTTTAATGGCCGCCAGCACTGCCGCAAAAATCGGTAAGGCCATCAAACTAATGCTCAGCGCGCAGCTGCGCCAAGACTCGCCCATTAACGACGGCCAGCGCTGCGGCGCCGGCGTGTCCCACCATGCCGCTGTCGCCAGCGCCAGCATCACCAGCACCGGCACCACTAGGCCCCAGGCGGTGCGCCCCAGCGGCACCCCTGGCCGGGCCAGCCGCTGCACCGCGAGCAGTGCAAAAATAGCAATGCACAAGGGAAATGCCAGCTTGAGCCAAAACATGGGCAGTGCCATCGCCTGCATCAAGTCTGAACGAACGCCGTAGCCCAGCAGCAAAATTGCGAAGGCAGTGGACACACCCACTGCCAAGGCCAGCCGCAGGGGCCACTTGGCGGCGTTTTGGGTGACAGGGGCCACACCGGTGGCCAGCATCGCCACCAGGTCATCAGTTTTCATAGCTGGTCCTTAATCGGGTTGCTAGGGCCTTTAAGCCCCGGTGAATGCCGACCTTCACAGCCGACTCGGTCATGCCGGTCAACTGGGCGGTTTCAAGCACTGAAAGTCCTTCAATCTTCACATGCACAATCGGCACGCGCTGGCGCTCGGGCAGCGTGCTCAGCAGGCCGTTGAGGTCGCGTTTGGCGTCGCTGGCATCGGTGGCTGACTCGGCAAACACCGCCAAGTCGTCGTCCAGCGGCTCATGCAGGCTCTCGCGAATTGACTTGGCGCGCAACAGGTCAATCAGTTTATAGCGGGCAATCGCATGCACCCACGCTGTCAGCGGCTGGCCTGGCAAGTAGGTGTGGCGCTGGTTGTGCAGGGCCAGCAGGCACTCTTGGAGCAAATCCTCCACCTCATCCGGCCAGCCAAACAGGCGTTTGCGCAAAAAGGCCCGCAAGTGCCCGCTGAGCTTTTGCAGGAATGCCCGGTAAGCCACCGCGTCGCCGTTGAGTCCCCGCACCCACAAGTCATGCAGCACCGCCTCCACATCGCTTTTGGCCATATCGTTCCTCTTTGTTATTCGAGTTGTTGACGAGTAGGGTTACAGGCCGTGAAAAAATAAATTGACCGAATTGTGCAGGGCGCTGTAACCCGCGCCGCGCTGCC
>JAYULP010000252.1:0-4217 GCA_043763445.1 Polaromonas sp. | reverse complement strand
GCTATTTCAGGTGCTGCTGGACTGGGGCGTTGACTTGGCCTTGCCAATATCAAAGGAAACCATTGCAGGCAAAACGGTGTACTTTGTCGATGGCAATGCGCTGGCCGCGTGCTTTGACGAAGGTGTCAGCGAAGAATTCGTCAAGCTGCTGGCCAAGCGCGAACCCCTTCGCGTGGTGTTCCGCGATGCGGGCTTTGCCAGTGACAGTGTGAAGATCAACGTGGAGCAAATCTTCAAGCTGATGTCGCCCAGCACCGAAGTTAAAACCATTTGAGCCGCATGACCATGAAACTCAAATTCAAAAAGCAGGCCTATCAAACCAACGCCGTAGAAGCCGTGGCGGATTGCTTCGCCGGGCAACCCAAGCGCGAAGGGCTCAATTACCGGGTGGACCCTGGCCGTGCGGTGGACGCTAGCGGCCAAGCCGTGGCTGCGCTGGAAGCCGTGGGTTTCAAGAATTTTGATCTGGCGTTAACGCCGGGCCAGATGCTGCAAAACATTCATACGGTGCAACGCCGGCAAAACCTGCCGTTGTCGGCTGCGCTGGTCAAAACCAAGGTGTGCGAGGTCAACTTAGACGTAGAAATGGAGACCGGCACAGGCAAGACCTACTGCTATATCAAAAGCATGTTTGAGCTGAACGCCCGGTATGGGTGGAGCAAGTTCATTGTGGTGGTGCCCAGCATTGCCATCCGCGAAGGCGTCTACAAGTCACTGGAAATTACCGCTGAGCACTTTTTGGACGACTACAAAAAGCGCGCCCGCTTTTTCATCTACAACTCCAAGCAACTGCACAACTTGGAGAGCTTTTCCAGTGATGCGGGTATTAACGTCATGGTCATTAACGTGCAGGCCTTTAATGCCGCTGGTAAGGATGCGCGCCGCATTTATGAAGAGCTGGACGACTTTCAGTCGCGCAGGCCGATTGATGTGATCAGTGCCAACCGGCCGATTTTGTTTTTGGACGAGCCGCAAAAGATGGAGGGCGGCAAAACGCTGGACTCGCTGGCCAACTTCAAGCCGCTGGCGGTGCTGCGCTACTCCGCCACGCATAAAACAACGCACAACAAAATCCACCGGCTAGATGCGCTGGACGCGTACAACCAAAAGCTGGTCAAAAAAATCGCGGTGCGCGGTATCTCGGTCAAGGGCTTGACCGGCACCAACGCCTACCTGTATTTGGAGTCCATTGAGGTGTCCACCGCTGCGCCAGTGGCGCGGGTGGAGCTGGAAATCAAGCAAAACAGCGGCATTAAGCGTGTGCTGCGCAAGCTGTCCCGTAATGACAATTTATTTAATTTGTCCGGCGACCTGGAGCAGTACCGGGGCTTTGTGGTGGCTGACATCAATGCTTTGACCCACACAGTGAGCTTTACCAACGGGCTGGAGCTGGTGGCGGGCGAGGCCACGGGTGACGTCAGCGAGTCTGCCTTGCGGCGCATCCAGATTCGGGAAGCGGTCAAAGCCCACTTTGAAAAAGAGCAGGCGCTGTTTGCGCAAGGTATCAAGGTGCTGACGCTGTTTTTCATTGACTCGGTGGCCAAGTACCGCAGCTACAGCGATGCGGGCGACGGAAATGGTGAGGTGGCCGGCGAGTACGCCCAGATGTTTGAGGAGGAGTACAACCTGCAACTGGCCGAGGTGCTGACGCTGGAAGACACACCGTACAGCCGGTATCTCAAAGGTATTGCGACCGCCCGAACGCACAACGGCTACTTCTCCATCGACAAAAAAACCAAGCGTATGGTGGAGCCGCAAACGGGAAAAAAGTCTACCGAAGCTGACGACGTGGATGCGTATGACCTGATTTTGAAGGACAAGGAGCGCTTGCTGTCATTGGCCGAACCGGTGCGGTTTATCTTCTCGCACTCTGCGCTGCGCGAAGGCTGGGACAACCCCAACGTGTTTGTGATCTGCACGTTAAAGCACAGTGACAACACGGTAAGCCGCCGCCAGGAGGTTGGGCGGGGCCTGCGGTTATCGGTCAATCAGCATGGCGAGCGCATGGACTTGCTCGCAACAGTGCACCAGGTCAACGTGCTCACCGTGGTGGCCAGCGAGAGCTATAAAGATTTTGTAGCCGCCTTGCAGCGCGACATCAGCGAAGGCTTGTCGGAGCGGCCACGGGTGGCCAACGAGTCTTATTTCACCGGCAAGGTGCTCAAAACCACAGCAGGCGATGTGGATGTGACCCCGCAACTGGCCAAGCAGATATACAAATACCTGCTTAAAAATGACTACACCGACGACAAAGACCGTATCGCAATTGCGTACTTTGAGGCCAAGAAAGAGGGCGCGCTCGCCGCGTTGCCGCCCGAGTTGGCCGTGCATGCCGATGCCGTGTTTGCGTTGATCGACAGTGTGTTCAGCGATGCGAAGTTGCCATTGCCAGAAGACGACCGCAAGGCAAAAACCAATCCGCTGAACGCCAATTTCGACAAAGCCGAGTTCAAGGCGCTGTGGAATCGCATCAACCGCAAGGCCGCCTACACGGTGGACTTTGAAACGCCGGAGCTGGTGGCCAACTGCGTCAAGGCCTTGGAGGCTGAGCTCAAAGTCAGCCCGCTGCAGTACACGGTGGTGGCGGGGGAGCAAACTGACATTGCAACTTATGACGGCATTCGCCAAGGTGACTCGTTCAAAGTAACTGAGTCCACCACAGGCGCCGGCAAAAACCCGGCGCAGCACGGTGTGTCAGCGCATTCTGCGGTGAAGTACGACCTGATTGGCCGCCTGGCCGGTCAAACGCAGCTCACCCGGTCTACGGTAGCCCGTGTTTTGCAGGGCATCAACAAGGCCGTGTTCAGCCAGTACCGCACCAACCCAGAGGACTTCATGCACAAGGCCGCGCGCCTAGTGAATGAGCAAAAAGCCACCGTGATCGTGCAGCACATTGCTTACGACCCGACCGGCGACACGCACACCATGGACATCTTCACCCAGGACAAGGCCAAAGAAGATTTCAGCAAGGCGGTCAAAGCCAAGCGCCACATTTACGACTACGTGTTTACTGACTCGAAGAACGAGCGCGACTTTGTGCGTGAGCTCGATGCCAGCACCGAAGTGGTGGTGTATGCCAAGTTACCGCGCGGGTTTTTCATACCCACCCCGGTGGGCAACTACAACCCCGACTGGGCCATTGCGTTCCAGGCGGGCAAGGTCAAACACGTTTACTTCGTGGCAGAAACCAAGGGCTCCATGTCCAGCATGGACTTGCGCAAAATTGAGCAAAGCAAAATCGAATGCGCCCGAAAGTTCTTTGCCAAGCTTACGTCCGACCAGGTGAAGTACGACGTGGTGGATGGATACGCAAAGCTGATGGAGCTGGTGGCGTAGTGCTCATCTGAGTGCGAAGCAGTAGCCGCGAATTCAAACATGAAGCAGGAACTACACCCTCAGGCGTGCAGCCTAAGCGAAGGATTAGCTACAAGTTACCGAATAACCTTGAGAAGGCTTCGAGCGATGAAGAAATAGAATCCGCACAGCAAAGTCCAAAAAACTCCCCCCCGCAGAGCTCACACTGTTCGGTAACTAGGGGCAACTTCAGCCAAGCTTTTGCTTGCTTGCTTGTTCTGGGCTGAAGGCGCTGAACGCCGAATGAGCGATTTTTGCCGCTTCTTTGAGACGAATTTGCGCTCAATGGCCCGGGGGAGCCGCCGCTGCGCTTTCGTGTTGCGGCAGCGCCCAGTTGTCGATTTCCGGTGCTGCGTTGGGCTCGTGCGGCACCCAAAGCAGCGCTGATGCAAGTAAAAAGGGTGAAAAAGCAACGAAATGAGCGAAAACAGATCGTACTTACAAGATGGGCAGGCAGATGGGCAAGCCATTGATGGCAAACAAATTGTTTTGAATTCAAGCCCTTGGAGGCTGTCTGTGGCCCCGATGATGGACTGGACCGACCGCCACTGCCGCTACTTTCACCGCCTGCTAAGCCGGCATGCGCTGCTGTACACCGAGATGGTCACCACCGGCGCGCTGGTGCATGGCGATGTTGCACGGCACCTGCGCTTTGATGTGCAAGAACACCCGGTGGCGTTGCAGTTGGGTGGCAGTGAGCCGGCCGATTTGGCGCGGTGTGCCCGGCTCGGCGAGCAGTGGGGCTATGACGAGATCAACCTCAACTGTGGCTGCCCGAGCGAGCGGGTGCAGCGCGGCGCGTTTGGTGCGTGCCTGATGGCTGAGCCGGCTTTGGTGGCTGACGGCGTCAAAGCGATGGTCGA
>JAYULP010000251.1:0-10552 GCA_043763445.1 Polaromonas sp. | reverse complement strand
TGTGACCGCTCAGGTCAAACTGGCCAGTGGTTTGCAACGCGGTAGTGAACAGCGCGCGAGTCGCTGCGCCGTCTCGGCCCAGCAAGTCAAATACAAAGCGCTCAAAATTAGACGCCTTGGAGATGTCCATCGACGGACTGGACGTTTCGTGCGTGTCACGGCTGGTGCGCACACGATAGACGCCGGTACGGAAAAACTCGTGGAGTACATCGTTCTCGTTGGTAGCCACCACCAGCTTTTCAATCGGCAAACCCATCATCCGGGCCACATGCCCCGCACAGATATTGCCAAAGTTGCCTGACGGCACGGTGAAGCTGATTCGCTGCGCGTTGCCCGAGCTGGCTTGCAAATAGCCGGCAAAGTAGTACACCACCTGGGCCAGCAGACGCGCCCAGTTGATCGAGTTGACCGTGCCGATTTTGTACTGGCGCTTGAATGCCAGGTCGCTGGAGACGGCCTTGACGATGTCTTGACAATCGTCAAATACGCCTTTAATCACGATGTTGTGAATATTGGCATCCATCAGGCTGAACATTTGCGCTTGCTGAAAAGGGCTCATCCGGCCGTCGGGCGAGGTCATGAACACGCGAACGCCTTTTTTACCGCGCATGGCGTACTCGGCCGCGCTGCCGGTGTCGCCGCTGGTGGCACCCAAAATGTTCAGCGTCTCGCCGCGCCGCGCCAACTCGTACTCAAACAGGTGACCTAACAGCTGCATGGCCATATCTTTGAAGGCCAACGTGGGGCCGTTGGACAAGGCCTGTAAGTACAGCCCAGGCTCCAACGGGCGCAAGGGCACGATTTCTGGCGTACCGAAAACCTGCGCGGTGTAGGTTCTACGGCAAATGGCACGCAAATCGGTCGCGGGGATATCGTCAATATAGAGCGACAAAATCTCAAACGCCAAGTCCGCATAGGGCAGGCCGCGCCAGCTCGCCAATGTTGGCGCATTGACTTGCGGATAGTGCTCGGGCAAAAACAAGCCTCCATCAGGGGCCAGGCCTTCAAGCAAAATATCGCAAAATTTCCGAGGGGTCGCGTCACCGCGGGTGGAGAGATAGTTCATAAAGTCAATGACTGAGTTGCTAAATTAATCAGCTTGCGAGGCCCGGCTACGGCGTTGAAAAAGCGGTGAGGAAGGCGATTGTCAAAATAAAGATGAACGCCACACCGGAAAATCCGTTTTTTTGTTGCTTTTTTTACCGATTTTTAGCGTTTTTTAGCGCTTTTTAGCGTGTAAGTCAGCAAACGATCACACCCTTGAATCGGCACCCGATGTGAAATTTTTTGATCAATACTGTGCGGTTACTGCCGCTGCTGTGGCGCAACGCCGCTTTGCATGGCCCACAGCTGCCCAGCGCTTGGCGCTCCTTGGTTTTAAGGCAATCGTGCAAAAAGCCAAAAATATCGAAAAGTGTTGTCTTGCTCACGCCGTTGGCTCCAACAGTTGCCAGTACAGCCGGCATTTCACAAAGCTGAACATACTCAGGCGCTTTGAAGTTTTTCAAGCGTGAAGGCTCGATTTTCATCGATTTTTTGGTCAGTAACTCATGTCAAAAACGGCCTAGACCAGCTCTTCCTTGCGGATACGGGTAATTGGCGCCATGACCGTTGGCAGTGCCTGCATGCGCGCCAGAGCCTCGTTCATCTTGGCTTCGACGCAGTCATGGGTAAGAATGATGAGGTCGGTTTGCGTTGCACCTACGCCGCCCACGTCGTCGGCCTCGCGTTGCAACACCGCGTCAATGCTGATGCCAGCATCAGCCAAAATACCGGTGACGTTGGCTAGCACGCCGGCCTTGTCCACCACGTTCAAGCGCAAGTAGTAGCTGGTGACAATATCGCCGATGTCCAACACCAAGGTGTCGCTCACCGCGTCAGGCTGAAAAGCCAGGTGCGGAACCCGCTGCGTAGGGTCTGCTGTGTGCAGGCGGGTGACGTCCACCAAGTCGGCAATGACCGCCGAGGCGGTTTGTTCAGAGCCCGCGCCGGCACCGTAGTACAGCGTGATGCCCGCTGCGTCGCTTTTGACCATGATGCCGTTCATTGAGCCTTCGACATTGGCCAGCAGCCGCTTGACCGGGATCAGCGTCGGATGCACCCGCAACTCCACGCCATTGGCAGTGCGTTTGGCGATACCCAGCAGTTTGATGCGGTAGCCCAACTGAAAAGCGTATTGAATGTCGGTTGCAGCAAGCTCGGTGATGCCTTCGACATAAGCGCGGTCATACTGCAGCCGAATACCAAATGCAATGGCCGCCAAAATGGTCGCTTTGTGCGCTGCATCCATGCCTTCAATATCAAAGGTTGGGTCAGACTCGGCATAACCTAGGCGCTGCGCTTGTTTGAGAACATCGTCAAACCCCAGACCCTTGTCGCGCATCTCGGACAAAATAAAGTTGGTGGTGCCATTGATAATGCCGACCACCCACTCAATCCGGTTGGCAGACAAGCCTTCACGCAGCGCCTTGATGATCGGAATGCTTACGGCCACAGCGCCTTCAAAAGCTACCATAACACCGTGCTGTTGGGCCGCAGCAAATATCTCGTTGCCATGCTGGGCCAGCAGGGCCTTGTTAGCCGTCACCACATGTTTGCCGTTGCGAATCGCTTGGAGCACCAACTCTTTTGCCAGCGTGGTGCCGCCAATGACCTCGACCACGATGTCAATATCCAGGTGGTTAACGAGCTCAAACGGATCGGCCACCACAGCCACGTCGGGGCCAACGATGCTTTTGGCGCGTTCGAGGTTACGCGCTGACACCATGGTGATTTCAATACCCCGTCCCGCACGACGGCGAATCTCTTGTTGGTTACGCTGGAGAACCCGAAACGTTCCTGCGCCCACGGTGCCAATGCCCAGCAGCCCTACCTTGATGGCGGGCTGCGCTGTAGCGCAGACCGGTGGAGGCAAACAAGAAGAGGACGAAACAGCGTTCAAAGTCATGGTGTCGGATTGTTTTTATGCGAAATAGGCCGTTGGCCCGCGATTTTATTGCCTGTGCAGCTATGTAATATGTAGCATCCGGTAGCTTTCCAAAAACGTCGCAATTCGGCCAATGGCTTCGCGTAAATCGTCCTCATGTGGCAAAAATACGATGCGGAAATGGTCCGGAGCGCTCCAGTTAAAGCCTGTGCCCTGCACCAGCATGACGCGGGTTTCGCGCAGCAGGGCCAAGAAAAACTGGCGGTCGTCGGCAATCGGGTACACAGCCGGGTCTAGTTTTGGAAACATATACAACGCTGCCACCGGCTTGACGCAGCTGACCCCTGGAATAGCAGTGATCAGCGAATAAGCTAAGTCGCGCTGGCGGCGCAAACGGCCGCCTTCGCACACCAGATCGTTGATGCTTTGGTAGCCACCCAGCGCGGTTTGAATAGCCCACTGGCCTGGCACGTTGGAGCACAGCTTCATGTTAGACAGCATGTTCAGGCCTTCGATGTAGTCGCTAGCAGGCTTTTTGTCACCCGACACCACCATCCAGCCCGCACGGTAGCCACAGGAGCGATAGCTTTTACTCAAGGAATTAAAGGTCAGCGTCAGCACGTCACTCGACAAGCTGGCCATGGCGGTGTGCTGCGCGTTGTCGTACAGCACCTTGTCATACACCTCGTCTGCCAAGATCACTAAACCGTGGGCACGGGCAATGTCCACCAGACTGCGCAAAATCTCGTCCGAATACAGCACACCGGTCGGGTTATTGGGGTTGATCACCACCAGCGCCTTGGTGCGTGGCGTGATTTTTGCCCGAATATCATCCAAGTTGGGCATCCAGCCATTGGCCTCGTCGCAAAGATAATGCACCGGCGTGCCGCCGGACAAACTGGTGGCGGCCGTCCACAGCGGATAGTCAGGCATGGGAAGCAGCAGCTCGTCGCCGTTGTCAAGCAGCGCGTTGGTGGCCATGGTGATCAGCTCGCTCGCGCCATTGCCTAGGTAAATGTCGTCCAGTGTCACACCCTTGACACCCTGCTTTTGGGTTTCATGCATAACCGCTTTGCGTGCCGCAAAAATGCCTTTGCTGTCCGAGTAGCCGGCTGAATTGGGCAGGTTACGGATCATGTCCTGCTGGATTTCCTCCGGGGCGTCAAAACCAAACACAGCCAAGTTACCCAAATTCAGCTTGATGATTTTTTGCCCCTCGTCTTCCATCTGTTTGGCCGCATCCATGATGGGTCCACGAATGTCGTACAGCACATTGGCAAGCTTGGCGGATTTTGAAATCTGTTTCATTGGGCTTGAAAGTTCAGGGGAGCGTGCACTTACCGTCAGGGGCGAGGCGCTGGTGCGGGCGTAAAAATTTAAGCGGAATCTATAATTTGACCACATAAAAAAACGCCTTTGCTGGCGCAATATTTTTACAAGGCCCTGCCCATCATGAAGCTGCAACCCGACCGTCTCGATGTCCAGTCTATTTTGGGCTACGGCCCCGGCTGGGTCGGGCTGGCCAGTCAAGGCGTGGCTGAAAAAATTCACCACAGCATCGTGATTGGCTCCGCCGGCGAGAAGTTCGCCTGGGACTGCGCCCGGTTTGAAGACCTCACTGAGGCACATTTCACATCTTTGGCTAACAGTCGGCCCGAGTTGGTGATTTTTGGCAGTGGTGCCAAGCTGCGGTTTCCACCACCTGCCCTGCTTCGGGCACTGATGGCGCAACGCATTGGGATGGAAACCATGGACACGCTTGCCGCTTGCCGCACCTACAACATTTTGGCCGGCGAAGGCCGGCGAGTGACAGCAGCTTTGTTGCTTGAGACGCCCGGCATTGAAGCGCTGTAGGGTCCGTGTCGCGGTGGGCTGCTTGCCAGATGCGCGCCAGACGCCCCGGCCAATGCGTACTTTCAGCGTAAAATATGGGGTTGCATTTGGTACGCGTTTAGCGTCAATGTGACCCTCAACGCTCTCGCTTGCGACCGTTGGCTGACTGCAATGCATGCGACATGCATTCAAAGCTCCGGCCTCGGCTCACTACAACCACTTATGTCAGGGTCCACTCAGTATGGCAGTTGTCGTTAACAAACCGCTCCCCGAATTCGAAGCCGTCGCCACTGGCGGCACCAAGGTTTCCAACAACTCACACTTCGGCCATGTCGTTGTGTTGTATTTTTATCCCAAAGACAACACCCCTGGCTGCACCACAGAAGCAATGCAGTTCCGCGACCGTTACAAAGACTTCGTCAAAGCAGGCGCTACCGTGTTCGGTGTCTCGCGTGACAACATGAAGTCTCATGACGAGTTCAAGGCCAAGCTTGAGTTGCCATTCGAGTTGATTGCCGACACGGAAGAAAAAATGTGCCACATGTTCGGTGTGGTTAAAAACAAAATCATGTACGGCAAAAAAGTCAAGGGCATTGAGCGCAGTACCTTTTTGCTCGGCGCTGATGGTCTGCTCAAAGAAGAGTGGCGCGGCCTGAAAGTTCCGGGCCATGTCGACGATGTACTCAAGGCGGTAAAAGCGCTGAAAAAAGTCGCCTGAGCTGGCCTCGCCCTGCAAAGCAAGTGGCTACTTCAGTTATGGATAATAAAGCGGTGCAGTTGAGTTGTACCGTTTGTTGGTTTAGAAAGCCGCCTTGACGTCAAGGCGGCTTTTTTATTATTTACTGCAGCGCTTACCCACCATAAAGAATCCTCAGCACCATGCCCCTGCCCCCTGCCCCGACCAAACGCGCCGCCCTGCTGTCTGACTATGCCCGCCAAGCGCCGGCGCAAGCCAGCAGCGCGACAGCAGCAACGCCCGTTGCTGCGTCAAAAGAATTTACTTCGCTGCCAAAAGTCGCTCGACAGGCGCCTGGCACTGCGGCCAGCGTTAAGTCTTCAGCCCGGGCGCCAGCCAGCGCCAGCAAAAAACCTGCAGCTGCGCGGCCGGTTGCACTTGACGACACAGGCAGTGCGGAGTCACAAACCAGCCCGCCGCCGCACTACGAGACACGGCGCACGCCAGCGCTCCCCGCGTTGGCCAAAACCCGTAAGCCTAAGCACACGGGGCCGACTAAATTGTTCGTGCTGGACACCAATGTCTTGATGCATGACCCCATGTGCCTGTTTCGTTTCGAGGAACACGATATTTTCTTGCCAATGATCGTGCTCGAAGAGTTAGATGGGCATAAAAAAGGCATGACGGAAGTAGCGCGCAACGCCCGCCAAACCAGCCGCACACTGGACGCATTGGCGGGGGCTAAAGGCGCCGACATCACCCAGGGCTTGAAACTAGACACCACTGGCCACCGAGAAGCCGGCGGCTGCCTGTTTTTTCAGACAAAACCCCTGGACTACACCCTGCCGGTGAGCCTACCCCAGGGCAAAGCAGACAACCAAATTTTGGGTGTTGTTGAAGCCCTGCGCAAGGACTATGCACGGCTTGCAGAAGGCGGCTCGCATCCGACCGGCCGTGAGGTAGTGCTGGTGTCAAAAGACATCAACATGCGCGTCAAAGCGCGCGCGTTGGGCTTGGCAACCGATGACTACCAAAATGACAAAACGCTGGAAGACGGCGACTTGCTCTACTCGGGAGCGCTGCCACTGCCAGTCGACTTCTGGACACGGCAAAGCAAAACAGTCGAAAGCTGGCAGCAAGGCAGCTTTACTTTCTACCGCATCACCGGGCCAATTGTGAGCAGCTTGATGATCAATCAGTTTGCGTTTTTTGAGTCTGCCGGTGAGCCGCCGCTGTATGCGCGCGTCACTGAAATCCGAGACAAAACAGCGGTACTCAAAACGCTCAAGGACTACAACCACCTGAAAAATTCCGTTTGGGGCGTGACCACGCGCAACCGCGAGCAGAATTTCGCGATGAATTTGCTCATGGACCCCGAAATTGATTTCGTCACCTTGGCCGGCACCGCTGGCACCGGTAAAACGCTAATGGCACTGGCCGCAGGTCTTACGCAAGTGCTGGACGACCGCCGCTACACCGAAATCATCATGACCCGTGCAACCGTGTCAGTAGGCGAGGACATCGGTTTTCTGCCCGGCACAGAGGAAGAAAAAATGGGACCGTGGATGGGCGCACTGGACGACAACCTAGAAGTTTTGGGTAAGACCGAGAACGGCTCTGGGGAATGGGGCCGCGCCGCCACAAACGAGCTCATCCGCTCGCGCATCAAAGTCAAAAGCATGAACTTCATGCGCGGGCGTACTTTTTTAAACAAGTACGTCATCATTGACGAAGCACAAAATCTGACACCCAAACAGATGAAAACGCTAATCACTCGCGCCGGACCCGGCACCAAAATTGTCTGTATGGGCAACCTCGCTCAGATTGACACACCGTATTTGACCGAAGGCTCATCGGGCATGACCTTTGCCGTAGACCGATTCAAAGGCTGGCCGCATGGCGGGCACATCACGCTAGCGCGTGGAGAACGCTCACGGCTGGCCGACTTTGCGAGCGAGGTGTTGTAGGGTTTCAAGCCGAGCAAAGGTTTGGGCTGACAGCAGCCCAATTAGTTAGCTGTGCTGGCTAACCTGTTTGCCCACTTGTCCATTTACCTATTTACCTATCTACCAATTCACGTCTGGAATTGCGTAGCTTGCCGCAGACATCAAGCTAGGTACTGCCTGAGGTACAAGACGGGCACCTAACGCAAACGCGCAGTGCCCAATTGGTCTGGAAAATTGGTGGGCGATGCAAGTTTCGAACTTGCGACCCCTGCAGTGTGAATGCAGTGCTCTACCCCTGAGCTAATCGCCCAATCTTCTTAACTCCCCATTATATGCTGGAGATGGTTTGTCACTGCAAATCAGTCTGCAGATGCACAGTCTGCGAGCCGCCAAACCGTTTTTCCTTTGCTGGATTTATCCAACTCGACAAGCAAGCGTGCGTGTTCATACAGCTCTTGCTCATCAGCATCGAGCAAGGTCAGTTCAAACTGAGTTAAATCCACCGCCGGCAGGCTCTGCGCGGCGTGTACGCTCTGGCCTACATCCATCATCAAGCTGTTTTGGCCACGGGTTAAATTGATGTACACGCCGGCCAATAGCTCAGCATCAAGCAAAGCGCCGTGCAGCGTTCGCCCTGAATTGTCAACATCGAGCCGCGAGCACAGCGCGTCCAACGAGTTGCGCTTGCCCGGAAACATCTCCTTGGCCATGACCAAGCTGTCGGTCACTTTGGCCACACACTGCTGCAGTGGTGGCTTGCCTATTAGCTCCAACTCTTTATTCAGAAAGCTGACATCGAACGGTGCATTGTGAATAATGACTTCAGCGGCCTCAAGGTAGGCCATCAGTTCTTGGGCAATGGACTTGAACTTGGGTTTGTCTTTGAGAAATTCGTTGCTGATACCGTGAACCTTCAGTGCTTCTTCATGGCTGTCGCGCTCGGGGTTCAGATAAAAATGCTTGTTGTTGCCGGTCAGCTTGCGGCCAATCAATTCAACACACCCAATTTCAATGATGCGGTCCCCGCTGGCAGCAGACAAGCCCGTGGTTTCTGTGTCGAGCACAATTTGACGCATACAAACTCCGGCGCAACGCGCGATTAAAGAGCAAAGCGAGCCAATTTAATGGAGCTCTTTGGCATGGTTGATGGTGTATTTTGGTATCTCAACCGTGACATCGGTTTGCGCTAGGAAAGCCTGGCAACTCAGCCGCGAGTCGGGCTCCAAGCCCCAGGCACGGTCTAGCAGGTCTTCTTCGCTTTCGTCGGGCTCGTTGAGTGAGTTCAACCCTTTGCGCACAATGACGTGGCAGGTCGTGCACGCGCAGCTCATATCACAAGCGTGTTCAATATTGATCTTGTTGTCGAGTAGGGCCTCGCAAATCGAAGTGCCAGCAGGCGCTGAAATTTCAGCACCCTGCGGGCAGTACTCTGGATGGGGCAATATTTTGATAATGGGCATTTAACAACCAATAAAATCCATAGGGACAAGCCAACACTCAAAGCGTAGCAATATTTTTTCCAGCGAGCGCTTGCTCAATACCGCGGTTCATCCGCTGCGCTGCAAAGGCATCGGTTCCTTTGGCCAGCGCTTGGGTCGAGCTTTCAATAGTGGCAGCGTCGCCAGTGGCCCGGATGTTGACCAACGCGGCCATCAGGGTGTCAATTTGCAGGCGCTCTTGTGAGCTCAATAACTGGCTGTCACCCGCTAACGCGCTGCGAGTAGCCAACAGCAAGCGGTCAGCATCAAGCTGTGCCTCGGCCAGTGCGCGCGCCTGCATGTCTTGCTGCGCTGTTGAGAAACTCTCCTGCAGCATTCGAGCAATGTCCTCGTCGGATAGGCCATAAGACGGCTTAACGTCAATACAGGCCTGTACCCCGCTGCCTTCTTCTTTGGCGTTAACGCTGAGCAGGCCGTCAGCATCGACCGTGAAGGTCACTCGGATACGCGCAGCGCCAGCTGCCATCGGCGGGATACCTCGCAACTCGAAACGGGCCAAACTGCGGCAATCCGCGACCAAATCGCGCTCACCCTGCAGCACATGCAGTGCCAGTGCGGTTTGGCCATCTTGATAAGTGGTGAAATCCTGCGCCATTGCAGTTGGAATAGTCTGGTTGCGCGGCACAATGCGCTCAACCAGGCCCCCCATGGTTTCAATTCCAAGCGACAACGCAATCACGTCAAGTAGCAGCAAGTCAGCGCCAGTGTGATTACCCGCCAGTTGATCGGCCGAAATGGCGGCACCCAGTGCCACCACTTCGTCTGGATTCAAGTTGGTCAGCGGTTCACGCCCAAAAAAGCTGCCAACCGCTTTGCGTACCTGCGGCATCCGGGTGGAGCCGCCAACCAGCACGACACCGTCTAGTGCCTCTTTGCCAAGTGCAGCGTCGCGCAGTGCCTTGCGCACAGCAGTCAATGTGCGCTGCGTCAAGTGAGCGGTAGCGGCTTCAAAGTCGGCTCCCTTCATCTCAAAAGTAACGGATGCTTTGGCCAATCGGCATGAAAACGGCACCACTTCGGCCAGCGACAGTGCCTCCTTACAAGCTCGTGCAGCGCTGTGCAAAGCCGCTTTATCGGACGGCGTAAGGGTGTCCGCCGCCAGTCCAGCCTTGGCCAAAATCCAATCCACCAAGGCCCGATCGTAGTCGTCCCCACCGAGCGCTGAGTCACCCCCGGTGGCAATGACTTCAAACACGCCCTGAGTCAGTCGCAAAATGGAAATGTCAAACGTGCCGCCGCCCAAGTCATAAATAGCGAAAACGCCTTCGCTGCCGTTGTCAAGGCCGTAGGCGATGGCGGCGGCGGTGGGCTCGTTGATCAGGCGAAGCACATTGAGCCCGGCAAGTTGTGCGGCGTCTTTGGTGGCTTGGCGCTGGGCATCGTCAAAATACGCGGGCACGGTGATCACCGCGCCGTAGATATCGTCGTTGAAGGTGTCTTCGGCTCGAAACCGCAATGTGGCTAAAAGTTCTGCACTGATTTCTACCGGACTTTTCTCACCCGCTACAGTGTGAAGCGTGACCATGCCCGGTTTATCGCCGAGTTGGTAAGGCAGCTGCGCGCGGTTGCCGATGTCGTCAAGGCCGCGTCCCATCAGTCTTTTGACTGAAGATATCGTGTTGCGCGGGTCGCTGACCTGCGCGGCAAGGGCCTCGAAGCCGATTTGTCGGCG
>JAYULP010000250.1:0-4236 GCA_043763445.1 Polaromonas sp. | reverse complement strand
CGCTGTAGCCGAGGGCTACCAGGGCCTGACTGATGTCGGACTGCGCGTCGTTGGCCACCGACATCGGCGCGCCCAAGTCCACGCCGAGCTTGCCTTTGAGTTCAAGCAGCAAGCGCTCGGCGGTTTTTTTGCCAATGCCGGGTACCTTGATGATGCGGCCAGGGTCTTGGGCAGTAATCGCTTGGGCCAAGTCGTCCACACTCATACCGCTGAGCACGCTGAGCGCAGTGCGCGGCCCAACACCAGAGATTTTGATCAACTGGCGAAAAGCTGCGCGTTCGGCAGCGGTGGCAAAGCCGTACAAAATTTGCGCGTCTTCACGCACCACAAAGTGCGTCAGCAGGCTAACTTTTTCCCCCAGCGCGGGCAGGTTGTAGAACGTACTCATTGGCACAGACACTTCATAGCCAACACCGCCGCAGTCCAGCAGCAGTTCGGGGGGATTTTTTTCGGCCAGCAGGCCGGTGAGGCGTCCAATCATCGGCAAATCTTAGCAGTCACCCCCACGGTGCCCGGGCCGGGGCGAATGGGCGCACAATTTGCAGTTTTCCACCTTTCAGGACGTTTTGCCTTGATTCTTCGCCACACCTTCACCCCGCCGAACAACACCCGCATGGCACACCTGTGTGGCCCGATGGACGCGCACTTGCGCAGCATTGAGGTCGGGCTGGAGGTAACGATTGCGCACCGCTTCGAGCAGTTCAAAGTCGACGGTACCAAGGTACGCGCCGCGCAGGCACTGGAGGTGCTACAGGCGTTGTATGAAATTGCCCAGCGGCCGATTGCCGAGGAAACCGTGCAACTGATGATGTCAGGCGACACGGCGCTGAGCCGGGCGCCGGACGGCACACAAGCCCTGTCCACCCGCCGCGCCGACCTGCGCGCCCGCACCGCCAACCAAGGCCAGTACCTGGACAACATTGCCACGCACGACATCACCTTTGGCATTGGCCCGGCGGGCACAGGTAAAACCTACCTAGCTGTTGCTTGTGCGGTGGATGCACTGGAGCGCAGCGCTGTGCAGCGCATTGTGTTGACGCGCCCGGCGGTGGAAGCCGGTGAGCGGCTCGGCTTTTTGCCGGGCGACTTGAACCAAAAGGTTGACCCGTATTTGCGCCCGCTGTACGACGCGCTGTATGAGCTGATGGGGTTTGAACGGGTCCAAAAAGCGTTTGAACGCCAGCAAATCGAAATTGCGCCGCTGGCCTTCATGCGCGGGCGCACGCTCAACCATGCCTTCATTATTCTCGATGAGGCACAAAACACCACGCCCGAGCAGATGAAGATGTTTTTGACCCGCATTGGCTTTGGCGCCAAGGCGGTGATCACGGGGGACGTGAGCCAGGTTGATTTACCACGCACCCAACTCAGCGGCTTAGTCGATGCCGAACGTGTGCTCAAGCGAGTCAAAGGCATAGCGATTACCCGGCTAAGCAGTGCCGACGTGGTGCGCCATCCGCTGGTGGCCCGTATCGTCGATGCGTATGACAGGACTCGGCCGGCTGACACCGCGACCAATTTAGCGCTGGGCAGCATTGAGCCGGTTGAGGACATTGAGGACACTATAAAAAAAATAGCAGTCCGGGCAGTAAAAACAAGGGCTAAGGCCCAAAACGGCCTAAAAAGTGCTTAGTCAGCTGAGTTTATCCCTACAGTTTGCCCAGTTTGACGACGCAGCCCGACACCGCGCCGCTCTACCCCGGCACAGCGTGACCCGCTGGATTCGCCATGCGCTGGCCAGCGATGCTGAAATCACGGTGCGTATCGTCGGGGAGCCCGAGGGACGGGCGCTGAACCTGAGCTTCCGGCAAAAAAACTACGCCACCAACGTACTGACGTTTGACTACACCCAAGCCCCGTTGGTCATGGCCGACCTGGTGCTATGCGCGCCAGTGGTGGCCCAACAAGCGCTGGACAGCGGCAAAACCTTGAGCGCCCACTACGCCCACCTGCTGGTACACGGCGCGCTGCACGCCCAAGGCTGGGACCACGAAACCAGCGAGGCTGACGCCGACGAGATGGAGGCCTACGAAATCGAGATTCTCGCGGCGTTAGGCCTGGCCAACCCCTACGCCTGAGCGGCTGCTACGGGTGTGTGCAGCGCCTGTTGACGCCGCCAAAACCGGCATTTTTTACTGATTTAAGCGTCAAATAAGGCTCTGGCCGTTATGGTTAAATCCTGCGATGCTATGTTTTATGTAGCATAATTTAGCGCAAGGTCACGCGAACAAATTTGCGCTTGCCGACTTGCACCACATAGGTTCCTGCGGCGAGCTTTAAGCCCTTGTCACTGACCACGCTCGAGTCGACTCGCACGCCGCCGCCGTCAATCAGCCGTGTGGCCTCACCGCCCGACGCAGCCAAGCCAACGGCCTTTAGCAATGCACCAATGCCCAGCGGTGCGCCCGGCAACGCCACGGCGGCCATTTGCTCGGGCGCACCGCCCTTGCTGCGGTTGATGAAATCTTGTTCAGCAGCAGCAGCGGCGGCGGCGCAATGAAAACGGGTGGTGATTTCCTTGGCCAGCGCCACCTTGGCGTCTTTAGGATTGCGTCCCCCGCCCACCTCCGCTTTGAGCACTGCAATGTCGGCTTCGCTCTTAAAACTCAACAGCGTGAACCACTTCCACATCAACACGTCGGACACGCTCAGCACCTTGGCAAACATGGTGTGGGCGTCTTCACTGATGCCGATGTAGTTGTTCTTGCTTTTGGACATTTTCTCCACGCCGTCCAGCCCTTCGAGCAAAGGCATGGTCAAGATGCATTGCGGCTCTTGCCCATATTCGGCCTGTAAATGTCGGCCAACCAGCAAGTTGAATTTTTGGTCGGTGCCGCCCAGTTCGAGGTCACTTTTAAGCGCCACCGAGTCATAGCCCTGCATCAACGGGTACAAAAACTCATGCACGCTAATGGACTGCCCAGCCTTAAAGCGCTTGCTGAAGTCGTCGCGCTCCATCATGCGGGCCACGTTGTACTTGGCCGCCAGCTCGATCATGCCGCGCGCACCCAACGGGTCTGACCACTCGCTGTTGTAGCGAATTTCTGTTTTGGTAGGGTCCAGCACCATGCTGGCTTGCTGGTAATACGTCTGCGCGTTGGCCTCAATCTGCTCCCGGGTCAGCGGCGGGCGCGTGGCGTTACGGCCTGACGGATCGCCAATCAAACTGGTGAAGTCGCCAATCAGAAAAATCACCGTATGCCCCAAATCCTGAAGCTGACGCATTTTGTTGAGCACCACCGTGTGGCCGATGTGAATGTCTGGCGCTGTCGGGTCCAGCCCCAGTTTGATGCGCAATGGCACGCCAGTGGCCGCGCTGCGGGCTAGCTTACGGCACCATTCATGCTCCGGCAGGAGTTCGTCGCAGCCGCGCAGCGAAACCGCCAGTGCCGCACGCACCTCGTCGTTGACTGCAAACTGTGGAGCGAGGTCTTGATTCATAAGGGTTTTTCTTCAACAGCGCTGGATTCTGACGGATATACTTGCGCCTTTGCGGCAACGTGAACCATTTTAGGTGGCTCATTGGCTGCCGCAGTTACCGCGATGAATCCGAGCGCTGCAGGGATTGTCATAAAGCGCCGTTTTGTTGCTTTTTTGGTTTTCGGTGACCGCGTCTAGGGGACGCTTGCGCGCTGCCGCCGTAGTTTTTATGCAGTTAGCTGCGCCAGTACGCTGAACGAGAACCAAACGCACCACCTTGGAAATTTTAGTTTTGAGCCCTAACGCCCCTGCCCGCTTATTAGCGATGGTTGCCAGCAGCCTTCGTCGTCACCCCAAACGCCTTACCGCCAGCTTGGCGTTTGTTCTTCTAGGCACCGGCGTGACCGCCTTCGGTGTGGCTCCGCTGGCGCCCGACGCGGCCGACCTGCCTGTCCGGCAAGTTCTCGAAGCCGTACAGCCACTGGCTACGCAGCCGCAAACCGATGCTTTAGCTGACTTCCGTTTCACCTTGTTTCGCACTGAAACCACCCGCAGCAGCGACACAATAGACAGCGTGCTTCGGCGCCTGAACATTGACGACGCTGCGGCGGCCAGCTTTTTGCGTGCCAGTGCACAGGCTCAAGCGCTGGTGTCCGGCCGCGCCGGCCGCCGTATCACAGCCGAAGCTACCGACGAGCAGCGCTTGCTCAGGCTCAGCATGCGGCTGCCGACCGATGACGAAGCGGTTTTCAAGCGCTTGGTGATTACCCGCAACACCGGCAGCCAAGGCTTCAACACAAGGGTTGAAGAAGCCGC
>JAYULP010000249.1:0-1693 GCA_043763445.1 Polaromonas sp. | reverse complement strand
ATTCCACAATAGTTCTCGGGTCTATGCTCGGTTGGCAGTAATACGTTCAAGTAGTAACTGGCAATAGCGGTCGCAATGTCTGATATTAATGAAATTGGTAGCATTCAGACGAGTGGTAGCGCATCCAAACTCACAGTCGGCGGTCGTAGGGTCGAGTATCGGGCACGCCTACCACATTTGCCGATTTTGATATTTTGCACTTGTACAACGACACCTCTCAAGCCAACTCTCTCGATCAGTCTCAGTTATGGCACATCTGAGTATCACCTGTGCCTAGCTTCAACCTGAAAGTAATTGACTTCGACTTGAATCTGACTTTGGCTTTGATTCTGATTTCAACTTTGATTCTGACTATGACTTTGACTTTGACTTTGGCCTTGACTATAACGATGACTTTGACTTTGACTTTGACTTTGACTTTGACTTTGACTTTGAACGGGGCTTTGAAGTCCGCGCAGCTCATCAAAATGACCTGCGGCAGCCCGAGGTGCCAGTGTGGATGCCTGGTCGCCAGGCGTTTGCGCGGCAAAGAGTGGTTTGATGTTATGCGGCACGTTGTCTCGTATTCAACTGACAGGAGAGGTTCAACTATCTCAGATCAAGCGTAAACGGAAACTCTTTGGATGCCTGCGCCGGCACTACCCGCATCTTGCCCGGCGTATGGCCCATCTGCAAAAAGCGGCTCAGGCGGCGGCTTTCTGCTTCATACGAATTGACCGGCAGGCTGGCATAGCTCAAACCACCCGGGTGTGACACGTGATATTGGCAGCCGCCCAAGGAGCGCTCCATCCAGGTGTCGACAATGTCAAATGTGAGCGGTGCATGCACACCAATCGACGGGTGCAGTGACGACGGAGGGTTCCACGCTTTGTAGCGCACACCCGCCACATACTCGCCCACCGTACCGGTGTTTTGCAGCGGCAGCGCGTGGCCATTGACGGTGACGACGTAGCGGCTGTCGTTCCAGCCTGTGACCTTGACCTCGATGCGTTCGAGTGACGAATCGACATACCGGGCCGTGCCTGTGGATGAGCCTTCTTCGCCCATCACATGCCAGGGCTCAAGAGCGCTTCTTAGCGTCAGCGCCATGCTGTTGACTTTGACTTGGCCAATCATGGGGAAGCGAAACTCAAAATGTGGCTCAAACCAAGCCATATCAAACGCATAGCCCGCCTCGTTCAGCTCGGTCAGTACGTCCATGAAGTCCATGCGTACCAGGCTGGGCAGTTAAAAGCGGTCATGCAGCTCGGTACCCCACCGCGTCAGGCGGTTGCTCGCACCCAGGTAAGACTTGTTCCAGAAGCGGGCGACGAGTGCGCGCAACAGCAATTGCTGGGCAATGCTCATGCGCGCATGCGGCGGCATTTCAAAAGCGCGGAGTTCCAGCAGGCCAAGCCGTCCAGTTGATGAGTCCGGCGAATAGAGTTTATCGATGCAAAATTCGCTGCGGTGGGTGTTGCCGGTCACGTCGACCAAAATGTTGCGCAAGGTTCTGTCAACAATCCATGGAGGCATGTCCTGGCCATACTTCTCGCGATTCATCGCAATCTCGCGCATGGCAATTTCCAGCTCGTAAAGTTGGTCGTTGCGTGCTTCGTCAACCCGCGGTGCCTGGCTGGTGGGGCCGATGAACATGCCTGAAAACAAATAACTCAGCGATGGGTGGTTGTGCCAATACGCCACCAAGCTGGCC
>JAYULP010000248.1:0-10614 GCA_043763445.1 Polaromonas sp. | reverse complement strand
AGCGCCAAGCTGTAGCGCAGCCCCGCGAGCAGTTTGCCGCTGCCAGCCTTGACGGATGGGCCAAAGCGGCTGCCAAGTCGGCTCCAGCGGGCAACATTGAGGCCTTGAGGTGGCATACCCCCGACGGGTTTGAAGTTAAGCCGCTGTACACCGCCGAAGACACCCAGGGCTTGCCGTACACCAACACATTGCCCGGCTTCGAGCCGTTTATCCGTGGGCCGCAAGCCACGATGTACACCGTGCGCCCGTGGACGATTCGCCAATACGCTGGGTTTTCAACGGCCGAGGAATCTAACGCGTTCTACCGCAAAGCGCTGGCGGCAGGCGGGCAGGGCGTGTCGGTAGCGTTCGACTTGGCCACGCACCGGGGCTATGACAGTGACCATCCGCGTGTCACCGGCGACGTCGGCAAGGCGGGCGTGGCAATTGACAGCGTCGAGGACATGAAAATCTTGTTTGACCAGATTCCGCTGGACACCGTCAGCGTCAGTATGACCATGAACGGCGCGGTGCTGCCCGTGCTGGCCGGGTATGTTGTTGCTGCCGAAGAGCAAGGCGTGAGCCCCGCGCAGTTGAGCGGCACTATTCAAAACGATGTGCTCAAAGAATTCATGGTGCGCAACACCTACATCTACCCGCCCGCGCCTAGCATGCGCATCACTGGCGACATCATTCAATACACGGCGCAGCACATGCCCAAGTTCAATTCGATTTCGATTTCGGGCTACCACATGCAAGAAGCCGGGGCTAACCAGTCGCTTGAGCTGGCGCTCACGCTGGCGGACGGCCAGGAGTACGTGCGCACCGCACTGGCCAAGGGTCTGGAGGTTGACGACTTTGCGCCACGCCTGAGTTTTTTCTGGGCCGTGGGTATGAACTTTTACCTTGAAATTGCCAAAATGCGCGCTGCCCGGCTGCTGTGGTGCCGCATCATGAAGACCTTCAATGCGAAAAACCCAAAGTCGCTGATGCTGCGCACCCACTGCCAAACCAGCGGCTGGAGCCTGACGGAGCAAGACCCCTACAACAACATCGTGCGCACCACCATTGAGGGCATGGCGGCTGTGTTTGGCGGCACGCAGTCGCTGCACACTAATTCATTTGACGAAGCGATTGCGCTGCCCACCGAGTTTTCGGCGCGCATTGCCCGTAACACCCAGCTCATCTTGCAGGAAGAAACGCACATCACCAGCGTGGTGGACCCCTGGGCTGGCAGCTACATGATGGAAAAACTAACGCATGACATGGCCGAGTCGGCCTGGACGATCATCGAAGAAGTCCAAGCGATGGGCGGCATGGTCAAAGCCGTCAACAGCGGTTGGGCCAAGCTGAAAATCGAAGCCGCTGCGGCTCAAAAGCAAGCCCGCATAGACAGTGGCAAAGACGTTATCGTGGGGGTTAACAAGTACAGGCTGAAAACCGAAGACGCCATTGAGGCCCGTGAAATCGACAATGTTGCCGTGCGCGACCGCCAGATCGCCAGATTAAAAGAAATCAGGTCAAACCGGGATGAGGCCGGCGTCTTACTTGCCTTAGCTGCTATTACTTCTGCAGCGCAGACGAATACCGGTAATTTGCTGGATTTGTCGATCAGGGCCACCCGCTTGCGTGCCACCGTGGGTGAAATCAGCGACGCCTTGGAGTCGGTCTACGGACGGCATCGGGCCGACACGCAAAAAGTCACTGGGGTGTATGCCGCCGCTTACGACAGCGCTGCCGGCTGGGCACAGCTGCAAAAAGAGATTGTTGAATTTGCCGAAGTACAAGGCCGACGCCCCCGGGTGATGATCTCCAAACTCGGCCAGGATGGCCACGACCGCGGCGCAAAAGTGGTAGCTACCGCGTTTGCTGACCTGGGCTTTGACGTGGACATCGGCCCGCTGTTCCAGACCCCCGAAGAATGCGCCCGTCAGGCAATTGAAAACGATGTGCATGCGGTGGGCGTGTCCACCTTGGCCGCAGGCCACAAAACACTGGTGCCCGCCATCATTGCCGAACTCAAAAAGCAAGGTGCAAACGACATTATTGTGTTTGTTGGTGGCGTGATTCCCCGGCCAGACTACGAGATGTTGTACGAGGCCGGTGTTAAAGGTATTTACGGGCCCGGAACGCCGATTGTGGCCAGTGCCAAGGATGTGCTGGAGCAAATCAGGAAAGCGATTTCAAGGAACGTCGGTTTGCCAGATGTGCTGTAGCTACAGACCATTGGTGCATATCAATTCGGAAGAGTGAACCATGACAGCTGCCCCATCGACCTTCGCGGCTCAGACGAGCCGCGCTTATTCAAGCAACGCCAGGGCGCAGGCAAAGCGCCTGGGTGCTGCGCCGATTGAGTTGGTTGATGGTCGTCAAAGGCTCTTTGAAATGTTCCAGCGCTATGAGCTCGGTTCAAAGCCGCGCACGGTCTACGACATCGGTGTGTCATTTTTCGAGCAGTTCGAGTAAGGCTCACATTGCTCAATTTCCAACGTCCATTATTTGAGCATGTGCTGAGTTGTGACGCGCCGGCCCAGCGCCGCGCCATTGCCAAAGCCATCACCCTGCTTGAATCGACCCGCGCCGACCACCGCGCACAGGCTGACGAGCTGCTGACTGCGCTGCTGCCTCACACCGGCAAAGCCTTCCGGCTGGGTATCAGTGGCGTGCCCGGTGTCGGTAAGTCAACTTTTATTGAAGTACTTGGCCTGTACCTGATCGCGCAGGGGCACCGGGTTGCTGTGCTGACGATTGACCCGTCCTCCACCGTGTCAGGTGGCTCCATCCTTGGGGACAAAACGCGCATGGACCGGCTGTCGGTTCACGAGCGCGCTTATATCCGCCCCAGTCCCTCTAGTGGCACTTTGGGCGGCGTCGCCGAAAAAACCCGTGAAGCGATGTTGGTCTGCGAAGCCGCTGGCTATGACGTGGTGATGGTGGAAACCGTGGGCGTCGGCCAGTCTGAAACCGCCGTGGCGGGCATGACCGACATGTTCGTGCTGATGCAGCTACCCAACGCGGGCGACGACTTGCAGGCAATAAAAAAAGGCGTGATGGAGTTGGCTGACCTGGTAGTCATCAATAAGGCGGACATTGACGCGGTTGCGGCTCAGCGGGCGCAGTTGCAAATCACCTCAGCACTGCAGCTGCTGGGCATGTTCAGCGGCTATGTCCAAGCCGATTGGCATCCCAAGGCCATCGGCCTTAGCGCTTTGAAGGCTCAGGGTGTCGAGTCTTTCTGGGCTGCGGTGACTGACTTCAAGGCCCGCCAAACTGCTAACGGAAAATTGGCGGCTCGCCGTCAGGCCCAGGCCCTGTCATGGATGTGGGAGCGTATCGACGCTGGGCTAAAACAGGCCTTTCGCTGCCACCCTGGCGTCAGCGCGCTGCTGCCGCAGCTGGTGGCCCAAGTTGCCTCGGGGCAACTCCCCGCATCTAGCGCCGCCCGAAATTTACTCCATATTGCCTCTCAGCCGCCGCGTTGATTGCCTGCATTGCTCTTAAATCTATAGCGTTAAATTTCACCTGAGAAAGTCCCCATGCAAGACATCCTTGAAAAGCTGGAACAAAAACGTGCCGCTGCCCGGCTCGGTGGCGGCCAAAAGCGCATCGACGCGCAGCATGGCAAAGGCAAACTCACCGCCCGCGAGCGGCTCGAGCTGTTGCTCGATGAGGGCACTTTTGAAGAGTGGGACATGTTTGTCGAGCACCGCTGCCACGATTTTGGTATGCAGCACTTGCGTGTACCCGGCGACGGCGTGGTGACCGGCTACGGCATGATTAATGGCCGCTTGGTGTTTGTGTTCAGCCAAGACTTCACCGTGTTCGGTGGGGCGCTGTCAGAGGCGCATGCCGAAAAAATCTGTAAGGTCATGGACCAGGCCATGAAAGTAGGTGCACCGGTGATCGGGCTGAACGACTCGGGTGGTGCGCGTATTCAGGAGGGCGTGGCCTCGCTCGGCGGGTATGCCGATGTATTCCAGCGCAATGTGTTGGCCAGCGGTGTGATTCCCCAAATCAGCATGATCATGGGGCCATGTGCTGGCGGCGCGGTCTACAGCCCGGCCATGACTGACTTCATCTTTATGGTCAAAGACACGTCGTATATGTTTGTCACTGGCCCCGAAGTCGTCAAAACCGTCACCCACGAAGAAGTCAGCGCCGAGGAACTGGGCGGAGCGATCACCCACACCACCCAAAGCGGCGTAGCTGACTTGGCGTTTGAAAACGACGTCCAAGCGCTGCTGATGCTGCGCCGCCTGTACAACTACTTGCCACTGAACAACCGCGAAAAAGCCCCAGTACGGCCTAGCGCTGACCCGGCCAACCGCATGGAGCTGAGCCTCGATACGCTGGTGCCCGAGAACCCCAACCAGCCCTACGACATGAAGGAGCTGATTGTTAAAACCGTGGACGACGGGGACTTTTTCGAGCTTCAGCCGGAGTACGCCAAAAACATCATCATCGGTTTTGCCCGCATGCAAGGGCAAACCGTTGGCATTGTGGCCAACCAGCCGCGGGTACTGGCCGGCTGCCTGGACATTAAAAGCGCAGTCAAAGCGGCGCGGTTTGTGCGCTTTTGCGACTGCTTCAACATCCCTGTAGTGACCTTTGTCGACGTGCCCGGCTTTATGCCCGGCACCAGCCAAGAGTACGGCGGCATCATCAAGCACGGCGCCAAACTGCTCTACGCGTATGCCGAATGCACCGTGCCCAAAATCACCGTCATCACCCGCAAAGCGTATGGCGGCGCATATGACGTGATGGCCTCCAAACACCTGCGCGGCGATGTGAACTTTGCCTGGCCCAATGCGCAAATCGCAGTAATGGGCGCCAAGGGCGCGGTCGAAATCATCTTTCGCGAAGACAAAGGCGAGCCGGTCAAGCTGGCCGCCCGCGAAGCACAGTACAAAGAGCGCTTTGCTAACCCGTTTGTGGCCGGTGCGCGCGGCTTTATCGACGATGTGATCTTGCCGCATGAAACCCGCAAACGCATCTGCCGCTCATTGGTCATGCTGGCGGGCAAAAAGCTCGAAAACCCGTGGCGCAAACATGGCAACATTCCGCTGTGAGCCGTCAGGATAGACCACCATGTCCACCAAAATCCTGATCGCCAACCGGGGTGAGCCGCCGCAAAGCGGCGTAGCAGCGAAGCTAGACCGCCCGGTGCACCAAGCGCACACAGGCGATATCACCCCGGAGTTGCCCCATGTTTGAAAAAATCTTGATCGCCAACCGGGGTGAAATCGCCTGCCGCGTCATCCTTACTGCCCGCAAGATGGGCATTAAAACCGTCGCCATTTACTCCGACGCTGATAAGGACGCCCGCCATGTCTCGCTGGCTGACGAGGCGGTCAACATCGGCCCCGCGCCCAGCCGCGACAGCTACCTGCAGGCCGAAAAAATCATTGCGGTCTGCAAACAAACCGGGGCTCAAGCGGTGCACCCCGGTTATGGCTTTTTGAGCGAGAACGCTGGGTTTGCCAGACGCGTTGAGGAAGAAGGCATTGTCTTCATCGGCCCCAAGCACCACGCTATTGCCGCCATGGGCGACAAGATCGAGGCGAAAAAACTAGCGGGCGCAGCGGGCGTGGCCTGTATTGCGGGCGTAAATGATGCAATTCAAACGCCTGAGCGGGCGGTTGAAATTGCCCAAAGCATCGGCTACCCAGTCATGATCAAGGCCAGCGCGGGCGGCGGCGGTAAGGGCTTGCGGGTGGCGTTTAACGACAAGGACGCGCTGGAAGGCTTTACCGCTTGCCGCAATGAGGCGCGCAGCAGTTTTGGCGACGACCGGGTGTTCATTGAAAAGTTTGTCGAAGAGCCGCGTCACATCGAGGTTCAGCTCATCGCTGACAGTCAGGGCACCGTGCTGTATCTGAACGAGCGCGAGTGCTCAATTCAGCGCCGCCACCAAAAAGTAATTGAAGAAGCGCCAAGTCCGTTCATCAGCCCGGCTACCCGCAAAGCCATGGGCGAGCAGGCGGTGCTGCTGGCCAAGGCGGTGAAATACCAGAGCGCCGGCACGGTGGAGTTTGTCGTCGGCAAGGACCAGCGCTTTTACTTTCTGGAGATGAACACCCGCCTGCAGGTCGAGCACCCGGTGACCGAATGCATCACTGGGCTGGACTTGGTCGAGCTGATGATTCGGGTGGCCGCCGGTGAGCCCTTGCCTTTGACGCAGGCTGAGGTCAAGCGCGATGGTTGGGCTATTGAATGCCGCATCAACGCCGAAGACCCGTTGCGTCACTTCTTGCCTTCAACCGGCCGCTTGGTGCGCTTTCAGGCACCCAAGGCCACTATGTTTGCGTCTGACACGCAGCACCTGCACGGTGTGCGAATCGACACGGGCGTGCAGGACGGCGGCGAGATACCGATGTTCTATGACTCGATGATTGCCAAGTTGATTGTCCACGGCGCTGATCGGCTGGACGCCATTGCCAAAATGCGTGAAGCACTCAATGGTTTTGTGATTCGCGGCATCAGCAGCAATATCGCCTTTCAGGCGGCGCTGCTGGGCCACCCCAAGTTTGTCGCCGGCGACTTCAATACGGGCTTTATTGCAGAAAACTACCCGCACGGATTTAAGTCTGAAGAAGTGCCGCATGCCGACCCACACTTTCTGGTGGCGCTGGCGGCTTATGTGAACCGGCGCATGCTCGGGCGTGCGGCTGGCATCAGCGGGCAGGTGTCCGGGCATGGCATGACGGTGGGCGAGGCGTTTGTGGTGGTGCGCCTAGGCGGTGTGGGCAGCACAACGCACCAGGCTGTGCTCATCAAGGACCCTGCAGTGGTGTCGGGGTCATGCATTGTCGTGGTGGGCAATCAGACGTATGACATTTGCAGTGCCTGGCACTTGGGCAGCGCACGCATTAGCGGCGCTGTCAATGGCCAGCCGTTTGTAGCGCAGGTCGAGCGCGGCGTGGGCACCGGCGCTGCGGTGAGCCCACTGGCTATTCGCGTGGCGCACAACGGAGCCCAGCTCGATGCGCTGGTTTTGTCCCCCCGTGCGGCTGAGCTGTACGCCCTGATGAAGCTCAAGGCACCGCCCGACATGAGCCGCTACGTCCTGTCGCCAATGCCGGGCCTGCTGGTCGAGGTGGCGGTTCAGGTCGGTCAAAAAGTACGTGCCGGCGAGCCAGTGGCGGTAATTGAAGCCATGAAGATGGAAAACGTGCTGTTTGCTGTGGCGGACGGTGTGGTGGGTAAGGTGCTGGCTGCCCAGGGCGAGTCCCTGGCGGTGGACCAGCCGATTGTTGAGTTTGTTTGACGTAAAGGAACGCGCCATGACCATTGAGCAATTCAACGCCAAGCTGTTGGCTGAGCATTACGGCGCGGCAGTCGCTGTAGACCGTGCGGTTGGCTACGCCATGGGGGAGCACCAGCATCCGTTTGATGTTTGTGCGCTCATCACGGCGGGTGACATCACGCTGGTGGTCGATGGCGCGTCCCGCCACTACCGTGCGGGCGACGTGTTCCGTCTGCCCGCAGGCACCCGCCACCTGGAGGCCGCTGGGCCGCAAGGCGTGAGTTACTTGTCCGGCCGTCGGCCAGTGGCCGCAACATGACAGAGCCCTTTGCGCAGGCTCAGGGCAGGCCCTTCAAGGTGCTGGGTATTCAGCAAATCGCCATTGGCGCTGCCAGCAAATCGCGGCTGCGCGCGCTGTGGGTGGACCTGCTGGGGCTACAGGTCACTGGCAACTTTGTCAGCGAGCGGGAAAACGTCGATGAGGACATTTGCACGCTTGGCAGTGGGCCGTTCAAGGTCGAGGTGGACCTGATGCAGCCGCTGGACATCGACAAAAAGCCAGCGGTACACACCACGCCGTTAAACCACATCGGCTTGTGGCTTGACGACCTGCCTGGCGCAGTTCAATGGCTTACAGCGCAGGGGGTGCGGTTTGCACCCGGAGGCATTCGCCGGGGCGCAGCCGGTTTTGACATCTGCTTTATGCACCCCAAGGCGAACGACGAATTTCCGATCGCTGGTGAGGGCGTGCTGCTCGAGCTGGTGCAGGCCCCGCCTGAAGTGGTCAAGGCCTTTGCGGCGATGGCCGCCACCCCAGCTTAATGGGTTTGGCCCTGCAAGGTAAAAAAAAACCAGTTGTCTGTTCGTCCTGAACTTGCCCAAGGGTGGGTGTGTTTGTTTGTTTGTTTGTTCGCTCGAACAGATTTCGGCCAGCTCAGCGCGAACGCAGAGTTGCCGCTGCTAATCAACAGCCGCTAGGGCGCTGGGCCCGGGCCCGTGCCATGGCCGCGGCGATCACTGCGCGTTTTTGATCGGCAAGCGCTGCGCTGGCCGCATCAGCTGCTGCCAGCTCAGCTGGGTTGAGCTTGTCAGCCGGCCCTGCGACTTCAGCCGTATCACAATTGCCATTTTCAAGGCTTTCAGGCCTCTGGCCGTTGTCTTTAAATGTCCGATAGCGATGTATTTCATAGCGTTTCTTGGCAGTTTGTGCCGCCTCGTTAGACCAGGCTGCCCAGCCGGTGCGCTGCGCGGTGACATTGTCCAAGCTAATGCAGTCCACTGGGCACACCGCAATGCACAACGCACAGCCGGTACACCAAGGCTCAATGATGGCGTGCATGCGCTTGTTGCTCCCAAAAATGGCGTCAGTGGGGCACACTGCCAAGCACAGCGTGCATCCAATGCACCAGGCCTCGTCAATGAGGGCTACAGCACGCGGGCCTTCAGCGCCATGCGCGGCGTTCAGCGCCACGGGTCGCTGGCCGGTGATGGCGGCCAGCCGCTTGACTCCTTCAGCGCCGCCCGGCGGGCACTGGTTGATGGCCGCCTCGCCAAGCGCTATCGCCTGAGCATAAGCCCGGCAGTTCGGGTAGCCGCAACGGGTGCACTGGGTTTGGGGCAGGGCGTTGTTCAGTTGGTCCGCGAGCAGGGCAGTTGCGGTTGTCATTTATGGCACCGTGGGCACATTACTCGAAGCCAATAAGAAAATCAAAGGTGACGCATCACCTTTGACTGTCGCGGCTAGCCACACCAAAGAGCCCTTTACTTGCTGGCCGCTGCTGTTGCCGCTGGTACAGCGACATCTAGGGTGGCGGCTTGCGCCAACGGCGCAGAGGGCACGGCCGCGGCCGCTTGACTTTGTGCCACGGCTTTGGCTACCGCTTCGTCAACTTGTTTGGCTGTGAGTTTGACGGCCGCGGGCGCACTGCGTTTGGCGGCAAACACCGCTGGAGCGCTGACAACTGGCTTGACAACTGCTTTGGTGGGCGCTTTGGTGGGCGCTTTGGTGGGCGCTTTGGCATTTGCTTGGGCCAGCACATCAACGGGCACACCAACGGACACGCTAGCGGGCACATTGGCCGCGGCCTTAGCGACGACTTTGAGCACCGGCTTGGCCGCTGGCAGCAGCGCCACGCTAGCCAGTGTTGGTGCGGTTGCTACTGCGGCCTTGACGGGCGTTGGCAGCGTTGCCTTTTTCTGGGCTGGCGCGGGTGCGGGCTTTTTGAGCCCAACCGGCGGCACAACTACCACCGGGGCTTTTACAGCGCTTGTGGCGCCTGCAGAGTTTGCCGCGGCAGCAGCCAGTGCCTCTTTGGCGCTTGCAGCGATGAAAGAGCCATTGACGGGCGCTGCTTTGGCTTGCGGCTGGTGCGATGCAAGGATGAATGCCTTGACCGCTGGGTACACCTGTTCACGCCAGCGACGACCAGAAAAAATACCATAGTGCCCCGCGCCTTTGACTTCATAGTGCTTTTTCAGTCTGTCGGGCACGCCGCTGCACATCTCGAGTGCGGCTTTGGTTTGCCCCGAGCCTGAAATGTCGTCTAACTCGCCTTCCACCGTCATCACCGCCGTGGTGCTGATGTCGCCCGGCTTAACCAGTTCGGCCTGACCTTTGATGTTTTTTACCTGCCAGGTGCCGTTAACCAGCTTGAACTCCTGAAACACGGTGCTGATGGTCTCAAGGTAGTAGTTAGCGTCCATGTCGAGCACGGCGTTGTACTCATCGTAGAAGGTGCGGTGGGCTTCGACGCTGGCATCATCACCTTTGATCAGGTCTTTGAAGTAGTCAAAGTGGCTGGTGGCGTGGCGGTCGGGGTTCATGGCCACAAAACCGGTGTGCTGCAAAAAGCCGGGGTAAACGCGGCGACCCGCACCAGCAAAGTTTGACGGCACGCTGTAAATCACATTGTTTTCAAACCAAGAAAACGGTTTTTTGGTGGCTAGGTTGTTCACCGCAGTGGGCGACTTCCGGGCGTCAATTGGGCCGCCCATCATGGTCATGGACAACGGGGTAGTCTCGCCGCGCGTAGCCATCAATGAAATCGCAGCAAACACCGGAACCGTGGGCTGGCAAACGCTAATGACATGGCAATTGCCGTAGGTCGCTTGTATGTGGCGAATGAACTCCTGCACATAGTTGACATAGTCGTCCAAGTGAAAAGCGCCGTTTGACAGCGGCACTGTACGTGCGTTTTTCCAGTCGGTGATGTAGACCTTGTGGTCTTTGAGCATGGTTTTGACGGTGTCGCGCAGCAGCGTAGCGTAGTGGCCTGACAGCGGCGCCACAATTAGCACTGCCGGCTGGCCTTTGAGCTTGGCCAGCGTGGCCTCGTCGTCAGAAAAACGCTTGAAGCGGCGCAGCTCGCAAAACGCCTTGTTCAGCTCGA